>NZ_JCAQIA010000025.1:0-51301 GCF_059621085.1 Halochromatium sp. NSM3
CTGTAACCGCCACGGATCAGCCAAGCGCGCAGCGACTCGAAGACCAGCCGTTCCTTCATCGCGTTGATATAGGTCATGGCCGCAAGCAAGAACAGGAACAGCTCGGCAAACTCCATGATGTTGTGGTGCACCGCGTCCGCCACAGCGTGCGAGTCGCCGCTATGGCCGGTGTAGAAGTAGGCGATCAGCACCCAGATCATACCGGCCGCCAACACCACCGGTTTCGACTTGCGCAGGTGCGTGAACTCCTCGGCCATGACCAGCACGTAGGCGATGGCGAAGATGACAAGCGCCGTATAGCCGACCCAGTTGCCGGTCAGGTCAATAGGGTTGGACGCGTCGGACGCCAGCGCGAGCGACGAAAGCGACAATAGCAGCAGGCCAAACGCGACCTTGAGTGCGGGATGGTGCATGGAGGAGACTCCTTGACGGCTGAGTCGCGTTAGTCGTTACCCTGATAGTATTTTGCCAGCTCGGTCTCCGAGAGGCGGGTCAGGCTGTCGCGCGGAAAGGCGCTGATCAATTCCCAGGCGAGGTTGAGCGTCGCCTCGATACTGCGATCCTCGGCCTCGCCTTGGCCGACGAAGCGCTTGTCGAAAGCGTCGGCGAATGTCAGGTAGCGGCGGTCGCGCTCGGAGAGTTCATCGGCGCCAATGATGCTCGCCAGGTTCCGGGTCTCGAGCGCGCGCGCGTAGAGCGCGTAGAGCTGCGCCGCGACCTTGGGATGATCCTCGCGCGTGTCGTCCTTGCCGATACCGTCCTTCATCAACCTTGAGAGACTCGGCGAGATGTGCACGGGCGGGTAGATGCCCTGATTGTGCAATTCGCGCGAGAGCACGATCTGCCCCTCGGTGATGTAGCCGGTCAGGTCCGGGATCGGATGGGTGATGTCGTCCGATGGCATGCTGACGACCGGCATCATGGTGATCGACCCATGACGCTCGTGGATGCGTCCGCAACGCTCGTAGATCTCGGCCAGGTCGGAGTAGAGATAGCCCGGATAGCCCTTGCGCGCCGGCACGTCGCCCTTGGCGGTCGCGACCTCGCGCAGCGCCTCGGCGTAGTAGGTCATGTCGGTCATGACGACGAGCACATGGCGATCGAGGTCATAGGCCAGATACTCGGCCACGGTCAGCGCGGTGCGCGGCAGCGTCAGGCGCTCGACCGGCGGGTCATCGGCCAAGTTGACGAACATCACCACGTTGCGCAACACGCCTGAACTCGCGAACTCGTCACGGAAGAACTTGGCGTCGGCATAGCTCACGCCCATCGCCGCGAAGACGATCGAGAAGCTCGAGTCCTCATCCTTGAGCTTGGCCTGACGCACGATCTGCGCCGCGAGCCGGTTGTGGGGGAGGCCCGAGCCCGAGAAGATTGGTAGTTTTTGCCCGCGCACCAGCGAATTCAGCCCGTCGATGGTCGAGATGCCGGTCTGGATGAACTCGCGCGGATAGCTGCGCGCGGCGGGGTTGATGGCCGCGCCACCGACCGCGCGGCGGATGTGGGAGAGGATCGGCGGGCGGCCATCGCGCGGCTCGCCGAGGCCGTTGAGTTCGCGCCCGAGGATCTCGGGGGAGAGCGCGATCTCGACCGGCTCATCGAGGAAGCGCACCCAGACCGCCTCTAGGTCCAGATCATCGGTGCCCTCGAAGACCAGGATCATCACCTCCTCGTTGGAAGCCCGGATTACCTGGCCATCGCGGGTTCCGCCGCGCCCATCACTAATGCGAACACGGTCGCCGAAGGCGACCCCGGGCGTATCGCGGACCAGGATCAGCCCGCCGCGAACCTCGCTGGCGGTGCGGTATTCTTTGATGCTCATGACAGGCGGTGAGTGCTGCTAGGGACGGGATTCCAAACGGAGAGGGCGCGCTCAGTCATCGTTGTGCCGCTTCGCATATTCGAGTCGGATCGCCTCGAAGGCATCCTCGATCTCGCGCGCGAGATCGGTGATGCTCGACACCTGGTCGCTGTTGTACATCGACTTGCAGCGCCGTGCCTTGGCCAACTGCGGCAGGTCTTGCAGGTGGCTCACCGGCACGCCCAGCTCGATCAGGGTCATGCCCTTGTCGTAGATCGATAGGGTCAGGTCGAGCAGCGCGAATTGCTTCTGCGGCGAACAGAAGGTGTCGACCTCGTCGAGCGCGCTTTGCTGGAGCACACCCTCCTTGATCAGCGAGGCCCCCTCGAGCTGCCAGCGTTGTGCGTCCGAGAGCGCCTCGGGACCGACCAGGTTGACGATGCGCGAGAGTTCGGCATCGCGCGCGAGCAGTGCCAGCGCCTCGGTGCGGTGTGCCTCCCAGCGCCGATCGACCTCCTTGTGCCACCACTCGGCGGCGGCGTGGACATGGGCCGAGAAGCTGGTGACCCAGTCGATGCTCGGATAATGCCGCGCGTCGGCCAGCTCCTTGGACAGCGCCCAGAAGGTCTCGATGATGTCCTTGGTATGACTGGTGACCGGCTCCGAGAAGTCGCCACCTGGAGGCGAAACGGCGCCGATCAGGGTCACCGAACCGGGGCCGGCATCATAGGTCTCGACGCGACCGGCGCGCTCATAGACCGCAGCCAGACGCGATGACAGATAGGCCGGATAACCTTCCTCGACCGGCATCTGCCCGAGCCGCCCGGAGACCTCGCGCAGGGCCTCGGCCCAGCGGCTGGTGGAGTCGGCGAGCATGACCACATCGTAGCCCATATCGCGATAGTACTCGGCCATGGTCAGGCCGACGTAGATCGAGGCTTCGCGCGCCACCACCGGCATGTTCGAGGTGTTGGCCACCAGCAGCGTCTTCTCCATCAGCTTGCGGCCGGTGTAGGGGTCCTCGAGCTGCGGGAAGCTCTCGAGCACGTCGACCAGCTCGTTGCCGCGCTCGCCGCAGCCGACGTAGATGACGATATCGGCGTTGGACCAGCGCGCGATCTGCTGCTGCACCACGGTCTTGCCGGCGCCAAAGGGACCAGGCACCGCGCCCTTGCCGCCCTTGAGCTGCGGGAAAAAGCTGTCGATCACGCGCTGACCGGTGATCAGCGGCGAGATGCCGTCATCACGACGTAAATAGGGACGCGGCTTGCGTACCGGCCAGCGGTGGAACAGCTTCAAGCGATGGCTGTGCCCCTGGCGGTCGCGCAGATGGCCGATGGTCGCTTCGATCTCGTAGTCGCCGGCGGGCGCAAGCTCGGTCAGCTCGCCCTCGAGCCCAGGTGGTACCAGGATCTTGTGCAGGATGGTCTCGGTCTCTTGCACGCTCCCGAGCACGCTGCCGGGTCCGATCGGCTTGCCGGGCTCGAGTTCCGGGTTCGGCTCGAATTCCCATTGGCGCTCGCGGTCCAGTCCTGGCAAGGCCAGTCCGCGGCGGATGTAATCGCCGGACTGCAGCGCAATCTTCTCCAGCGGGCGCTGGATGCCATCGAAGATGCCGCCGAGCAGACCGGGGCCGAGTTCGACCGACAGTGGCCAGCCGAGCCCCACCGCCGGTTCGCCGGGGCGCACGCCGTCGGTGCTCTCATAGGTCTGCACCGTGGCCTCGCGGCCATTC
This sequence comes from Halochromatium sp. NSM3, assembly GCF_059621085.1. NCBI lineage: Bacteria > Pseudomonadati > Pseudomonadota > Gammaproteobacteria > Chromatiales > Chromatiaceae > Halochromatium > Halochromatium sp. NSM3. The sequence goes on from NZ_JCAQIA010000025.1 coordinate 3,537, forward strand.
AGCGAGATGACCTCGCCGACCAGTCCCAGCTCACCGATCTTGACCTGCTCGCCACTGCGGATACCCGGGAGATCGATGGTGACGATCGGCCCGTTGATGACCCGGACAAAGCCTTGGTTGTTGCGCTCGCTCATCGGCATCAGCCCCCGAAGATACTGCCGGTTTCGAAGCCGCTCGGGACCAGCCGCTCCAGGATGACTTGCTGTAGACGCGACCGCAAGCGTGCCAGGCGTCCCTCGAAGGTATTGTCGACCCGGATACGCCCGTCGTTGCTCTCGACCAACACGCCGCCAAGGGTCTCGATCGGTTCATCACCCAGTTTGGCTTGGGTGCTGTTGGGGAGCGCGGCCACGACCTCGGCCCAGTGCGCCTTGAGCAGTTTCAGATCGGCGCTGTTGGCGCGCACCTCGACCTCCGCGCGCTCGATCTCGGTGAGGGCGGTGGCGATAAAGGCCGTCAAGGTCTTCAGATAGGCTTCGCTATCCTTGATATGCGCGCGCATCTGATCGGCGAGACGGGCCTCCACATCCCGCACCAGATTCCAGCGCACCAAGTCGAGCTGGCTTTGGAGCTTCAGCTCCTCGGCTTGGACCTGCTGGCGGTAGGCGCGCTCGCCTAGGGTCTTGGCGATCGCCTCCTCGCGTTGTTCGCGCAGGCGCAGTTTCTCCGCCGCCTCGCGCAGGATGGTGTCGCGTGCGCGTTGCGCGCGCTCGCGATATTCCGTGGCCAGGCGCTCGGCGCGGGCCAGGATGGCGTTCTCGAGCTGGTCTGCTTGGGTCACGTCGAGTCCTTGGTCGCGGTCGGTTGCAGAAGATTGGCGCCGCCGAACATGCTCGCGAGCCGCTCCGCCACCTCACTGCCGAGCCGGGGCGGCGCGGCCAGCGGCGGAACGGCCACGACGACGATGCGCCCACCTTCGCGGCGGACCCGTTTCAGGTGCTCGACCTCCATGCGCATCACTGCGTCATCGACGATCACGAAGGCCTTCTCGCGCGCGGCGAGCAGTTCGCGAAACACCCGATCGACCTCGTTGGGGGCTGGATTCGGATGCGTCTCGAAGCCGATCACACTGAAGCCCTCGGCGAGGCTGTCATCGCCGAGAAAGAGCATGCGCGTCGGCGGCGGCTCGGCCTGCGCGGCATCGGCCGCAGCGCTTGATGCGCTTGATGGGATCTCGCTCATCGGCGGTACTATCGGGTCAACGGCGGCTAGGGTGGGTACTCAGATGCGATTCAACAGCAGGATCGAGATGACCAGGCCGTAGATGGCGATACCCTCGGCAAGACCAAGATAGATCAGCGAGCGGCCGAGATTTTCCGGCTTCTCGGTGATGGCGGCAAGCGAGGCGGCGCCGATGGGGCCGACGGCGATGCCAGCGCCAATCGTTGAGAGCGCAGTCGGGATACCGGCGCCAATAATGGCAAGGCCCATTCCGGTGCTGATCTCGAGTATCTCAACAGCCTCGGTGGCCTCCTGAGCAAGGACGTCATTGACGCCGAGGAGGAGCAGCCCGAGCTGCGCACCAACAAACACCAAGAGTTGCGTACCCATCGCTGGCTTGGTCCAGCGCGGCAGCCGCAGTGGGCTTCCAGCCGGGCGCATCTCAAGCGCGATGCCTGTGATAATCAGACCGGCAATGGCGAAGGACATCAGTACAACGAGCCAGTACATGGGTGGGTTCCTCAAGGGGTCGATAAATGAATGGATATGGAGTGAGGGCGGATTTGGAACGGAGACTGCGGCCCTGTCTTGCGTCAACTGGAACCGGCTGGTCGGCGGCGCAGTCTCAGCGGTGCAAACTCATGACCGTCGCCGGAGAAGTAACGCGAGAAGCCTTCGTAATATTGTAAGCGCATGACCTGGATCATCACGATACCGCCTTCGAGCACGATGACGAAGACGTTACCAAGAATCACGGTGATGAGGTGGCCGGCGGGGCCCATCATGCCCGCAAGCGTCAGGACCGCGAGCGAGAGCGCGGCATGGTTGAGGCTGAAGGCGGCGACGCGCAGGAACGAGAGCGTGTTCGAGGTGTAACCGATGACGGTTTCCAGTGTTTCGATGAACACCACGAGGATCTTTTCACCGATCGGGGCCTGCATGTGGGACCAGGCGTAGCCGGCGAGCGCCATCAGCGCGCCGATCACCAGCACCAAGGGTGCGGTGCCGAAGCTGCTGCTGGTGGCGATACCCACCGCGCCCCAGATCAGGGCTAGATAGAACACCAGATTGATCAGGCCATGATGGCCAAACACCGCTGCGGCGAGATCCTTGACCGCGAGTCGGTTGTAGATCGCCAGTCCGCAAGCCACGGCGATGAATAGCACGCCATAGCCGAGCGCAATCTGCAACATCAGGATCGGGTGATGGATCGGGCTCTTCCAGAGCGCCGGCAGGATCTCCTCGTAGCCGAAGAGGCTGCCGTAGAGGACGCCAAAGAAGATTGATGAGAAGCCAGCCATGACGCCGAAGCGGTAGAAATCGCCGAGCTTGGCGCGGAACGCCCAGGCCACGCCAGCGATCACCGCGCCCTGGCCGATATCGCCGAACATCGAGCCGAACATCAGCAGGAAGGTCAGCGCGAACAGCGGCGTCGGATCGACCTCGCCATATTGCGGGATGCCGTATTGCTTGACCAACATCGCGAACGGTGCGAGCAGGTGATGGCTAGCCGGCACCGTCGGCACCAGCGCGCGCTCGGCGGGCCGTGGGTCGCGGTGCTCGAACTCGAACGGCAGTGCCAGGCTGGCGCGCAGGCGTGCCTCGAGTTCGGCCACGGCGCGCGCCGGCACCCAACCGCAAACCACGGCGAGATGGCCAGCGCTGCGGATCGAGGGATCGAGGGTGACGAAAGGCGCGGCCATCAGCAGGGCTTGCCGCGCCGAACGGAGAAAGTCGCGATGCGCCTGCTCCCAGGCCGCGACCTCGGCGCTGAGGGCATCGCGCTCGGCCTGCAGCCGCTCATGCTCGGCGGTCAGCTCATCGTACTTGTGCTCTGGGCTGACGTCCTCGAGCCCGGCTGGGATCGGCAGGGGTTGAAAGCTCGCCGAGCTGAGCACCGAGGCGAGCTGGCCCTCTTTCTCACCGCGTGGTCCGACGATGACCACATGGGTGCTTTGGTCGCGTTCCAGATAGGTGAAGAGCAGGTGGTCAGCCAGGGTCACCGCGCCCTCTAGACGAGGGACGTTCTCGCGCGGCACCACGCCGACATAGAAGTCGAGGAAACGGGTCTTGTTGCGCAGCGCGCCGAGGTCGATCTTCAGATTGCTGAAGTTCTCCAGCGACGCCTGCTGTTCGCGCACGAAACGATCCTGCTCGTCGATGCGCCGGAAGCCCTCCTCGAAGCGTGAGGCCTCGGCCCAGCGCTCATTGAGCTGTTCATTGATCGCGCGCAGCTCCTCGCGCTCGATCACCCGCACCTCGTCGAGATCCGGCGCTGCGTCGACCGGCACTACCTTGGCGATCTTCTCGAGCCGGCCATGCGCCTGCTGATAGATCTCGCGGTAGTCGCGGCCCGGGATGCCGCTCAGCAGCTGCTCCTCTGGCGGCCGCATGTCCGGGTGAAAGCTCTCGGTTTCCGCCAGGCTCAGCGAGGCCTGCGGCAGATCGTCGGTGATCACCAACAGCCTGACATGCTTCATCGGCAGCGGGCGCAGCCTGATCTCCCGCCAGAGTTCGGCTGACAGCAGTTGTCGCCAAGCGCGGGCGAGCTGGGCGGCGGCGCTTCTCAGGGCTGGGCCGGCCTGCGCGGCCGCAGCCTTGGCCTGGGGCTTGGCCTTCGCCCATAGCGCCCGCGCCAGTGCCCATACCAGAGCCCAGACCGCTCGCAGTCGCTGCTTGAAGGCCGTTGTGAGCTGTTGTCTCGTGCTTGACATCGGGGACGGTTGCGCTCGGGTTGCCAATCGGAGGTGCTAGGCCAGGCGTGCCATCATGCGGCGGACTGCAGCGGCTGTGGGCAATTCGGTGGCTGCGCCTCGACGGCGATCTCCACGAGTTCGCGTGGCAGGCCGAGCAGTTGCCCTTGGATCAAGGAGAAGAGCATGAGCACGCCATGCTCGCGCAAAATCAGATAGGCGAGAGCGCGCGCAACGCCGGACTGGCCCTTGGCCAGGATACGCCGGGACTCCTGGGTGACATGGCCGCCAAGGCGCTGTTGCACCTCGATCAGGCTCTGACTGCCAGCCAGCGCGGTATGCAGCGGTTCCGGTAGCGCGGCGATGATCTCCTCGAAGCTGTCGAGGTTGACCAGCGCGAACAAGCGGTCGCGATGCAGCAGGCGCACCGAGGGCACCAGCTGATAAAAGGTTTCGCTCGGCGAGAGGCCGTAGGAGAAGCGGAAGCGCAACAGCCACAGCAGGCCGACGCGATCGAGCACCGCACCCAGCAATTGCTTCAGCTCGTCCTGGCTGCTGTCGTGTACCTGTTGCAGTCGACGCGCCATCTCCGCGTAGTAGCGCTGATCGAGCGCTGCCTCGAGGGCGAAGGGTTCGCGTTTCCGTTCGAATACCTCGCGTCCTTGTTTCGCGATCAGGCTGTAAGGGCCTTGCTCCAGCTTGCGCAGCAGTTCGAGCACACCCTCGGCCTGAAACAGATCCTGTTGTGGCAGGCGCACATGCTCCGGCAACTCGTACAGGTTGGCGCGGATCTCGGCCGGGTTCAATTCGTAGAGCTTGCCGCGCAGCAGGGTCTTGAGGTTGAAGAGTGCATACTTGCGACCCCAGGCCAAAATCAGCCCGGCTTCGGCGGCATTCATCGGGCGGATCAGGATCCGCAGCTCGTTGAGCAGGCTGTTGATCAGGGCCTGCTTGACGCTGCGGCTCTTGGCACGGCGATCGAGCGGCTCTTCCAGCAAGCGTTCGAGCCCGAAGCGTTGGGCCAGCTCCGGTAGTGAGAGGCCACATAGGGCCGTGACCTCATCGGGCGCGATCAGGCGCCCGGCCATCGCCGAGACGCGGGTATGCAGATAGGGCTCGCGTATGCGGCTCATCGCGATCTACAACGCTAGCGCCGCGCGTCAAGGAACAGGGCAAAGGCGGCGTCGAGAGCCTCTTGCTCACGTTCTTCGGCGCTCTCGCGCAGCTGCACATGGCGCTCGTCATAGCGTCGCTTCAGCTCGGCCACGGTCTGCTCGGCGCGCTCTTCGGCCTTGCTGATGAAGCTACGGTGTAGATCGGGGATGCGTGCGGTGAAACGCTCATCGTCGGTGCGCGCATCGCGCATCGCGGACTGAATGATGCGCTCTTGGGCCTGCTCGGCCTCCTGCGCGATCGTCTCGGCCTTCATCTCGGCATCGAGGAGGCGTTTCAGCGTATCGTCCATCGGTGCTTACGGATCAGGTTATTCGGTTTCGGAAAGGAGGCTCGAGGCGCATACCGCAAGCGGAGCCGCAGGGTACCCTAAATCCGTTGCGCTGTTGGCGGCTCATCGCGGTATCGCTTGCGTTGGATCAGCCGGGGGCGCGCGGATCAAATAATGATCTTCTAATAGTCACATGCTGGACAGGCCGCTGCCAAGCAGGGAATATCGTGATTCCCGCCCTGAGGCAACCGCACGCCGCCTAAATGGAAGCAACCAAGAGACCAATGTCTAAACCGCCGATATCAGAACCGCCAGATCAGTTCCCGTCGCGACCGAGTCTTGGTGCGCGTATCCTGGGCGCGGTGCTCCTGTTGTGGAGCCTGGGTCTTGTCTCCTGCCTATCGATCTTCTTCCCGTGACAACTTCCGACCCAAACCAGCCGCCAACCCAGCCACCACCCGAGCAACCGCAACCACTGCTCAATCGGCTTGGTGTGACTGGCCCCGCCGCGCAATGGTTGATGGCCAAGCAGCAGGCGCGGGCATCCACCGCATCCAAGCGTTCGGCTGCCGCCCCGACGCAGCCACGGCCACGCCCCGTCGGTGCCTGGTTGTTGTGGATCTTCTCCAGCCCCTTGTTGTTTGCGGCAGTCAGCGCGTTGATCTTCAGTCGATTGGGCGGGTTTTTCGGTGATGCCGCAGCCTGGGCGCTGGTGGCGCTGGCGGCGCTGCTGACGCGACGGGCCTCGCGGCAACTGCCCGAGGTGGCCGAGCGGCGCCGTTTCAGCCATCGCGGGCGGCGCTGGCAGTTCCCGCTGCGCAACGTCGCGGCGACCTCACTGGCGGCCGGCACCTGTGTTGCCGCAGTGTACGGGGTTGGCTATCCGTTTGGGGTTGGCATCGGCTTCGCGGCCGTGGCCGTGCTCGGTTACCACCTAGCCTATGGGCTCGAGCCGCTGCGGGTCGGCGAGCCCATGAGCGCACAGGACAAGGAATCGCGGGCGGTCATCGAGGCGCTCGCCGAGGCCGAGGATCGGCTCATCACCATTGAGCGTGCCGCCGAGGCGATCGGCAATCGCGAACTCAGCCAACGCCTTGCGCGCATCGCCGAGCTGGGGCGGGGCATCCTCGCGCAGATCGCCGAGCGGCCCTCGGATCTACGCCGGGCTCGGCGCTTCCTCACGGTCTTCCTGGAAGGCGCCGAACAGGTCTCGGACGGCTATGTCCGCACCCATCGTCACGCCGATTCCGCCGAACTCGAGCAAAACTTCCGCACCGTGTTGATCACCATCGAAGAGCAATTCCAGCGCCAACGCGAACATCTGCGCGAGGCCGATATGCTCGACCTCGATGTGCAGATCGAAGTGCTCAAGAAGCAGCTCGATCAGGAGGGCATTCGCTAGCACGCGCCCGTCGGTTTTCAGCGAGAATCCGGGCTTTGATCGATCAGCGAGGAACACAGTGAACACGAACCAGCCAGCGCCGCCGTCGGCCTCACCAGATGCGGTCCCGAGCACCGCGCCAGCACCAGACAACAGCCAAGCCGTGATGACATTGGCCGATGCACCGCCGGCCGAGCAGGCCGAGATCAAGGCCCTGCTAGCCGAACTCGACCTGACCGACAGCAGTGCCATCATGCACTTCGGCGCCAAGGCCCAGCAGCAGTTAACCACGGTGTCCGACCAGATGCTCGAAGGCGTGCGCAGCAAGGACACCGGCGCCGCCGGACAGTCCCTGAGCGAGATGGTCGGCACCCTGCGCGGCTTCGATGTGGAGGGGCTGGACCCGAATGCGAAGCCCGGTTTCTTCAAGCGGTTATTCGGCGCCGGCAAGCCGATCCTGCGCTTTCTGCAGGAATACGAGGCGGTGCGCGATCACATCGATCGGATCACCATGGATCTGGAGCGGCACAAGACCCGGCTGTTGACCGATGTGACCTCACTGGATCGGCTCTACGACGCCAACCTGGATTACTTCCGCGACTTGGAGCACTACATCGCCGCCGGTGAGGCTAAGCTTGCGGAGCTGGATCAGGAGACCATCCCGGCGCTCGCGGCCAAGATCGAACAGTCCGAGGACATGGTGCAGGCGCAACACCTGCGCGATCTGCGCAGCGCGCGCGATGATCTGGAGCGGCGTGTGCACGATCTGCGGCTCACGCGGCAGGTGGCGATGCAGGCGCTGCCGAGCATCCGCCTGGTGCAAGAGAACGACAAGGGACTAATCAACAAGATCAACTCGACGCTGGTCAACACGGTGCCGTTGTGGCGCCAGCAACTGGCGCAGGCGGTGACCATCTATCGCTCCGGGCGCGCCGCCGAGACGGTTAAGGCCGCGACCGACCTGACCAATGAGCTGCTCAAGGCGAATGCGAACAACCTCAAGACCGCCAATGCCGAGGCCAGGCGTCAGATCGAGCGCGGCGTGTTCGACATCGAGACCGTCAAGGAGGCCAACCGCACCCTGATCGAGACCATCGAAGAGAGCCTGCGGATCGCCGACGAGGGCAAACGCGCCCGCGCCACGGCCGGCGCCGAGCTGCAGCAGATGGAAGCCGATCTGCGCAAGACGCTTGCGGCTGCGAGCGCGCCGACAGCTCCACGCAGCTGAGCATTCGCGGCGCTGGCTCGACTCAAGCGGCGATGCCGCGCGCGCGCAGCGTCTTGATCTGATCGCGCAACGCGGCGGCCTGCTCGAATTCGAGATCCTTGGCGGCCTTGTACATCGCTTTTTCCAGGCTCTTGATCTTCTTCGCCATCTGCGCCGGTGTCAGGTTGGCGTACTCGGCCATCTCGTCGGCGACCTTGGCGTAGTCGCCCGCCTGCATCGGCGCTCCTGGTGCATGCGCCTCCATGATATCGGCGACCGCCTTCTTGATCGTTTGCGGCGTGATGCCGTGCGCCGCGTTGTGAGCGATCTGCTTGGCGCGCCGGCGCTCGGTCTCGTCGATGGCGCGGCGCATCGAGCCGGTCCTGTCATCGGCGTAGAGGATGGCCTTGCCATGCGCGTTGCGCGCGGCGCGGCCGATGGTCTGGATCAGCGAGCCCTCGGAGCGTAGGAAGCCCTCCTTGTCGGCATCCAGGATCGCGACCAGCGAGACCTCGGGCATGTCCAGCCCCTCGCGCAGCAGATTGATGCCAACCAGCACATCGAACGCACCGAGGCGCAAATCGCGGATGATCTCAACCCGTTCGACGGTGTCGATATCGGAGTGCAGGTAGCGCACCCGGATGCCGTGCTCGCCGAGATAGTCGGTGAGATCCTCGGCCATGCGCTTGGTCAGCGTGGTCGCCAGCACGCGCTCGTCGGCGGCGGTGCGCAGCCGGATCTCGGAGAGCAGGTCATCGACCTGGGTGCGCGCTGGGCGCACCTCGACCTCGGGGTCGATCAGGCCGGTCGGACGCACCACCTGCTCGACCACGGCGCCGGAGTGCTCGAGTTCGTATTGGCGCGGGGTGGCCGAGACATAGATCGTCTGCGGCCGGCGCGCTTCGAACTCCTCGAAGCGCAGCGGGCGGTTATCGAGCGCCGAGGGCAGCCGGAAGCCATAGTTGACCAGATTCTCCTTGCGCGAGCGGTCGCCGCGAAACATGCCGCCGAGTTGCGGCACGGTGACATGGCTCTCGTCGATGACGATGAGCGCATCTTTCGGCAGGTAATCGAACAGGGTGGGCGGCGGTTCGCCCGGACCGCGGCCCGAGAGATAGCGACTGTAGTTCTCGATCCCCGAGCAGTAACCGACCTCGACCATCATCTCCAGATCGAAGATCGTGCGCTGTTCCAGGCGCTGCGCCTCGACCAGCTTGTCGTGATCGCGCAGCCAGTCGAGCCGATCCTTGAGTTCGACCTTGATCTGCTCGATGGCGTTGAGGATCACCTCGCGCGGGGTCGCATAGTGCGTCTTCGGGAACACCGTGTAGCGGGGCACCTTGCGCGTGGTCTCGCCGGTGAGCGGATCGAACAGCGACAGCGCCTCGATCTCGTCGTCGAACAATTCCACCCGCAGCGCCTCGTCGTCGGACTCGGCCGGATAGATGTCGATCACGTCACCGCGCACCCGATAGCTGCCCCGCGCGAGTTCCAGCTCGTTGCGCCGGTATTGCAGCGCCGCCAGTCGGCGCAGGATCGCGCGCTGATCGATCAGATCACCGCGCGAGAGATGCAAGACCATCTTGAGATAGGCCTCCGGATCACCGAGCCCGTAGATGCTGGAGACGGTCGCGACCAGGATGACATCCGGGCGTTCGAGCAGGGCCTTGGTCGCCGACAGGCGCATCTGCTCGATGTGCTCGTTGATCGAGGCGTCTTTCTCGATGTAGGTATCGGAGGCCGGCACATAGGCCTCGGGCTGATAGTAGTCGTAATAGGAGACGAAGTACTCCACCGCGTTGTGCGGGAAGAACTCGCGCATCTCGCCATAGAGCTGGGCGGCCAGGGTCTTGTTCGGCGCCAGGATCAGCGTTGGACGCTGCACGCGATCGACGACGTTGGCGATGGTGAAGGTCTTGCCGGAGCCGGTCACCCCGAGCAGCGTCATCCCGGCCTCGCCATCGTTCAGCCCCTCGACCAGCCGACGGATCGCCTCCGGTTGATCGCCGGCGGGTTGGAACTGCGAGACGAGTTCTAAGGGACGAGACATCGGATTCAGACCAAGGTGAGAGGATGAAACGAGCGCCGGCTAGGGCGGACGCTGGGCTCGGCGACACGCATCGCGCGGCGAGTGGGGATTCGCTATGATCAGGGCCCAGCCGACGCATGCCAATGCGTTGCGGCCACGTTCCCGATTCTCGGCACGCGGCTTATTCAACGCTCATCCCTTGCCGCCCACCCACTGCGCTATTCGGACCTCAACCAGCGATGACCATCAAGCTCTCCAACCGCGTTCAATCCGTCAAGCCATCGGCCACGCTGGCCATCACCGCGCGCGCGAGGGAGCTGCGCGCGGCGGGCAAGGATGTCATCGGCCTCGGTGCCGGCGAGCCGGATTTCGACACCCCCGATCACATCAAGCAAGCGGCGATCGAAGCGATCGACGCCGGTTTCACCAAGTACACCGCCGTTGATGGCACGCCGGAGTTGAAGCGCGCGATCATCGCCAAGTTCCAACGCGACAACGGCCTCGAGTACGCGCCAGGGCAGATCCTGGTGTCTTGTGGGGGTAAGCAGAGCTTCTACAACCTGGCGCAGGCGGTGCTCGACCCGGGCGACGAGGTGGTGATCCCTGCTCCTTACTGGGTGTCTTATCCCGATATGGTCCTGCTGGCTGGCGCCGCGCCGGTGCTGGTGCAGGCCGGCGCCGAGCAGCAGTTCAAGATCACGCCGAATCAGCTGCGTGGCGCGCTCTCCGAGAAGACGCGTCTGGTGGTGATCAACAGCCCGTCGAATCCAACCGGCATGGCCTACACGGCCGACGAGCTGGCTGCATTGGGTGAGGTGCTGCGCGACTTCCCGCGCGCATTGATCGCCACCGACGACATGTACGAGCACATCCTTTGGCCGGCGCGCGCGCCCTTCGTCAACCTCGTCAACGTCTGTCCGGACCTGCTGCCGCGCACCCTGGTGCTCAATGGCGTCTCCAAGGCTTACTCGATGACCGGCTGGCGCATCGGCTACGCAGGCGGGCCGGAGCCGGTGATCAAGGCGATGAAGACGATCCAGTCGCAGAGCACCTCGAACCCCACCTCGATCTCGCAGGTCGCGGCCCAGGCGGCACTGGAAGGCCCGCAGGCTTGCATCGGCGAGATGCTCACGGCGTTCAAGGAACGCCACGATCTGGTCGTCGAACGCCTGAACGCCATGTCGGGCATCGAGTGCCTGCCCACCGACGGGACCTTCTACGTCTTCCCGAAGGTGCAGGGGCTGATCGACAAGCTCGACGCTGTTCACGATGACCTGGAGCTTGCTGAATATTTGATCGAGCAAGCGGGCGTGGCCCTAGTGCCAGGCTCCGCGTTCGGCTCCCCCGGCTACGCTCGCATTTCCATTGCCACCAGTCGCGAAAATCTCGACCATGCACTGGAGCGGATCGCAGCCGTTGCCGCTTGACGCGAGTCCTTTGCGCAGCCCCCGAAACCACGGACTTGAAGGTGTCGACGAGACCCGCCGAGGTGAGCGCACGGCGGACAGAGAGTGCTTCATCGATCGGTGATCGTTATACTGGGCGATGATCCGATTTTTCGTGCGCTTTGCCGCCGTGTCCGAGCCGACAGCTCTGGCGAGGGCGCCAAAGTACCCGCCCAATAAGCCTAGAGGACTCACCGCATGCATCACGGTACGACCATCACCCAGTTCATCGCCGAAGAGCAACGCCATGCACCCGGCGCGACCGGTGAGTTCACCGCGCTGCTCAACGACATCGTGACCGCGTGCAAGATGATCTCCAATCAGGTCAACCATGGCGCACTGGTTGGCGCGCTGGGTAGTGCCGGTAGCGAGAACATCCAGGGCGAGACACAGAAGAAGCTCGATGTCCTCTCCAATCAGATGTTTATCCAGTGTACCGAGTGGTCTGGTCATGTCGGCGCCTTGGCCTCGGAGGAGATGGACGAGATCTACGAGATCCCGAAGGAATACCCGCGCGGCAAGTACCTGCTGACCTTCGATCCGCTCGATGGCTCGTCGAATATCGACGTCAATGTCTCGGTCGGTACCATCTTCAGCATCCTGCGCATGGCCGAAGCGGATGGCGATGCGACCGAGGATGATTTCCTCAAGGCTGGCACCGAGCAGGTCGCGGCCGGCTACGCGCTCTATGGCCCTTCGACTATGATGGTACTGACCACCGGCAACGGTGTGAACGGCTTCACGCTGGATCAAAACATCGGCGAGTTCATCCTCACCCATCCGGACATGACCATCCCGACCGACACCGCTGAGTTTGCGATCAACGCCTCGAACGGCCGCTTCTGGGAGGCGCCGGTCAAGCGCTATGTCGATGAATGCCTGGCCGGCAAGGAAGGTCCACGCGGTAAGGACTTCAACATGCGCTGGATCGCCTCGATGGTCGCCGAGGTGCATCGCATCCTGACCCGTGGCGGCATCTTCATGTATCCGATGGATTCCAAGATGGCGGCGAAGGGGCAGGGCGGCAAGCTACGCCTGCTGTATGAGGCGAACCCGATGTCGTTCGTCGTCGAGCAGGCCGGTGGCGCCTCGATCACCGGCAAGCAGCGCATCATGGAGATGCAGCCCGAGGGGCTGCACCAACGGGTGCCGGTGATCCTCGGCTCGCGCAACGAGGTCGAGCGCCTCCAGGGCTACCACAACGAGGGCTGAGGCGGGCTCGGGCTTGCCGCCAAACACCTGGTCATGAGATCTCGATGGGTTCGCGGGTCTACTTCCGTATAGTGCCGCTCGCGCCTCATCATGCGTGAGTCCGATAACCGCAGTCTCTCGGTCGTGATCCCGCTCTATCAGGAGCGCGAGAACGTCGCGCCGCTGTTGGCACGCTTGCATGAGGGGTTGCGGGGCTATGCCCATCCCTGGGAGCTGATCTTGGTGGATGACGGCAGCCGGGATGGCACCGAGCAGGCGCTGTTCGAGCAGGCGGCGCACTATGGCCCGCATGTGCGGGTGATTCGTTTCCGGCGTAATTTCGGTCAAACCGCAGCGATGCAAGCTGGCTTCGATGCCGCGCGCGGGTGCTTGATCGCGACCCTAGATGGCGATCTGCAGAATGATCCGACCGAGATCCCGCGTCTGATCGACGAGCTGCTGGCGCGTGATCTCGATCTGCTGCAGGGCTGGCGGCGTGATCGCCAAGATGCCTTGCTGCTGCGCAAGATCCCGTCGCGCATCGCCAACGGGATCATCGCTCGCGTCACCGGCGTTCGACTTCACGATTATGGCTGCAGCCTCAAGGTCTACCGCGCCGATGTGATCAAGGATATCCGCCTGTTCGGCGAGATGCACCGTTTCATTCCGGTTTGGGTGGCCGGCGTGACGGCCCCAGAGCGTATCGGCGAGACCGAGGTTGGCCATCGCGCGCGCGCGCTGGGCCAGTCCAAGTACGGGCTCTCGCGCACCTTTCGCGTGCTGCTCGATCTGCTGGTTGCCTTCTTTTTTCTTCGCTTCGGCGCGCGGCCGGGCCATTTCTTCGGCGCCATCGGCCTCTCATTCGGCCTGCTCGGCGGGCTGATGATGAGCTGGCTGGCCTGGTCCAAGTTCGGTCTCGGCGAGGATATCGGCGACCGCCCGCTGTTCTTCGTCGCCATCCTGCTCTTGGTCGCCTCGATCCAGTTCCTGACCACCAGCGTCCTCGCCGAGATCATGACCCGCACCCTGTTCGCCTCCGGCGAGCGCACCCATCACTGCATCTGCCGGCAGACCGATCCGGCCGTTGCTGGTTGGAAGATCGAGCAGGGGCAGGGCTGATGAGGACACCTGATTCGCTGCTCACGCGCCTCCTGGTCTCGCCCTGGTTCCTGGTACTGATCGTCTGGCTCGCCTTCTTCTGGCAGCTCGGCGCGGTGCCGCTCTACGATCTCGATGAGGGCGCCTTTACCGAGGCCACCCGCGAGATGCTCGCGAGCGGTAACTTCATCACCCCGCACCGCGACGGCGAGCCACGCTATGACAAGCCGGTCCTGATCTATTGGCTGCAGGCGGCGTCGGTCTCAGCATTGGGCTGGAGCGAATTCGCGCTGCGATTGCCCTCGGCGATGGCTGCCAGCCTTTGGCTGCTGGCGCTCTGGTGGTTCGTGCGCGCTCGGCTCGACGCCGCGACCGCGACCATCGCAGGCTTGGTGATGGCGCTCGGCCTGCAGGTGGCGATCATCGGCAAGGCTGCGGTGGCAGATGCGCTGCTCAACCTGTTCATCGCGCTCGCCTTCTTCGAGATCTATCGTTGGCGATGGCGACCGACCCGTGCAACGCTGCTGCGCGCCTATCTCTGGCTCGGTCTCGGCTTCCTGACGAAAGGCCCGGTCGCGGTCTTCTTCCCGCTGCTGGTGAGCCTGCTCTACTTTGGCTCGTTGCGTGAATGGCGTGCCTGGTTCTCGGCGGTCTTCGACTGGCATGGCTGGTTGGTCTTTCTTCTGGTGGCTGGTCCTTGGTACCTGGCCATCTATATCGACGACGGCCTCGGCTTCTTCCAGAGCTTTTTTCTCGGCCACAACCTCGGCCGCTACAGTGGCGTGAAGCACGGACACGACGGCTTTCCGGGCTATTACTTGGTGATGTTGCCACTAGTGCTCTTGCCTTTTACCGGCTGGTTCCTGAGCCTGTTGCCGAGGCTGCGCCGGCTCTGGGCCGATGAGCTGGATCGGTTCCTGCTGCTCTGGTTCGTCACCGTGTTCGCGGTGTTCTCGTTCTCGGGCACCAAGCTGCCACATTATCTGGTGTACGGCATCACGCCGCTGTTCATCCTGATGGCACGGCATCGCGATGCGTTGAACAACCGCTGGCTGGCCTTCGTGCCGCCGCTGCTGTTCGTCGCCCTGATGGTCGCACTGCCGGAATTGCTCGGACTGCTCGAGGGCCAGGCCGAGCGTCTCCATGAACAGGCGATGTTTGCCGAAGGCGCGCGTGTGCTCGATGGCGGGTATCGGCTCGGCACCTGGATTGGGTTGCTCGCGCTGATCGGTCTGCTGCTCTGGTCGCGCGTAGGCTTGTGGCAGCGCCTGATCTTAGCCGGCGTCGTGCAGACCTTGCTGGTGTTCGGGCTGCTGGTGCCAGCGGTGTTTGCCGTGATGCAAGAACCGGTCAAGCAGGCCGGGCTGCTTGCACGCGAGCTTGACCGGCCGACGGTGGTCTATCGCACCAGCATGCCGAGCTTCAGCGTCTATCGTGATGCGATCACGCCCGAGCGTGACCAGCCCGAGGTCGGCGATCTGGTGTTCCTGCGGATCGATAAGCTTGAGCGTCTTGAGCAGGCGGTGGCGCCGAACCGGCTCGAGCTGCGCTATTATCGTCAAGGGCCTGTGGCGCTGGTGCTGATTGAGCCCGAGCCCAAGCCTGCGGCGAAAGAGTCTGTCGGAGCATCGCAGTGAACGCGGCTGGCGCTCGCCAACGCCTTGGCCAGCCTGCGATGGGTATTCTCGGCGCCGGCTCGGCGATACGTTCGGTGACGCGATCAGCGCCGGTTCCGAATCCGTGCCGGCGCAGATATCGCTGGTCGATGACGCGACCAACCGAGACATGTTGGAGCCAGTCGTGGCTCCCGCCGCTGGAGCGACTGGTGTAATGTCAACAATCGAGACTGGACTGCGGCGCGAACTGGCAACAGCCGCAGAGCGCGACCCAGCCGTTTCGCCCGGCGGAGCGGGCTGGCTTGGCACTTGGGCGCTGCTCTGCCTAGCGGGGGCTGCGGCCTTTTTCTTCGGCGGTGGCTATCACAGCGGCTTTTCGACCCTGAATGGCCTGTTCGCGGCGTTGCCTTCCGTCCTGTGGCAGTGGCTCACCGTGCTCGGTGACGAGCGCGTCTCCCTGACCCTGGCATTGTTCGTCTCGCGCCGTCATCCACGGGTATTTTGGAGCCTGATCTGCGCCGCGCTGGTCGCGATCGCCTACGCGCGCGGGCTCAAGCCACTGGTTGATGCCGCAAGGCCCCCGGCGGTGCTCTCGGGCGAGGCGTTTCGGCTGATCGGCGAGGCCCATTCGCGCCATAGCTTTCCATCCGGGCACAGCGTGACCGCAGCGGTGTTCTTCGGCGTGCTCGCCTACTACGCGCAACGCATCCGTTGGCGGCTGAGTTTCATCCTGCTGGCAACGGTCGCGGGCTTGAGCCGGATCGCGGTTGGCGTGCACTGGCCCGTCGATGTGATGGCCGGGCTGGCCGGCGGTGCTGTTGCTGCACTCATCGGCGTCTGGCTTGCGCGGCGCAGCCTCTGGGGTGTCTACGACGAGAGCGTGCATCTGGCCTTCGTTGTGCTCGCGGCCTTTGCTGCCGTGGGCCTGCTGTTCGACGACGGCGGCTATCCGGCGGCCGCACCGCTGTTGGCCGTGCTGGGCAGCCTGGCTTTAGCCTGGGCCATGCTGCAATACCTGCTGCTGCCGGTCATCTCTGCCCGCTCAGGGGCGGGCTGACCCAGTAGCGGTCGGTTGTTGACCTCAAGTGCCGGTCGGTTCAGGTGGCGTCGGCCGAATCGGTGGCCGCTTCGCTGCCTTCGGCTTCCGGCTCGGCTTCTGGCTCAGCAGGCGCGGCCTTGGGCTCGGGCGTCTTCAGCAAGCCTTCCGCTCTGAGCACCGCGACCTTGTCGTCGCCTTGCACCCAACGCTTGCGCTTGTTCTTGACCGCGTAGCGTCCTGAGCGCTTCTCGTAAATCGTGTGGTCGCTGGTGGTCTTGAGCTTCTTCATCGGTTGCCTTTGTCAGGGGTTGGAGGGAGTAGAACGGGTGTTGGAGCCGTTGGATCATCCGCGTTCGCGGTGTCCAGGTTAGGGCAGCACGTCGGGATCGTTCTGATCGTTGCGAGGGTCTTGATGCTCATCGGAGCGCTGGATATCGATCTCGAACTTCGCGATCAGCGCCGCCATGGCGCCGAGGGCGGCGATGATCGGCGCGAGCAGCGTCAGTGCGCCGCCAACGGCGACACCGGCGGTGAGCGGGATCTCGAGCAGCGTTGCGCCACCTGGCTTACGGATGATGAGGCGGCGCACATTACCTTCGGCAATCAGCTGTTTGACGTAGTCGACTAGCTCGTTGCCAGCAACGGTCACGCGCTCTGTCATGCCGCGACGGGGTTCGTAGGGATCTCTTGACATCGTGATGGGTCGGTTCGGCTCGCGTTGATGCACGGCTGTGGTGCTCGGACTAGCCGCCTATCATCGACCGATCCCAGCGGGTGCGTCAACTTCGATGCCAGCCGCCGATGCGCAGAACCGGCGCAGCCGCTCGGCGCGCGCATCGATCGCTTCGCCGGAGGGCAGCGTCGCGCTCGGATCCAGCAGCCAGGTGGCGATATCCTCACGCACCCGCGCGCCCTGCAGATCACGCGGCAGCATGTGCCAGCCCTCGGCGTAGAGCAGGAGCCGGAGCGCTGCCGCATCGAGGGGAACCGCGTCGATAAAGCGGCAGAAGGCACGCGCTGGGATGATGCTGTCGCGCTCCCCATACAGGATCAGCGTCGGCGGCTGTCCGTCAAGGTGCCGGCGCGAGTCGGGCCAAGCGACGGCCTGATCCATCACATTCGTCACCCCCCAGAGCGCCTCGATCCGTGTCGCCTTGATCACCAGCGGGTCTCGACCCATCGCGATCAGCATCGGCTTATTGTCGGAGGGAGAGAGCTGGATGCCCTCGCCAGTGAGCTTGAGCCCGGGCAGGGTTCGGGCCGCGAGCGCGAGCGCGGCGCGCTGGTACCAAGGCATGCTATCGCGTGACCAGACCGCAGGCGCGATCAAGACCAGCCCGTCGACGTCCAAGGGCGCTGCGGCATCGGCGCTGAGCGCGACCGCCGCCCCCATGCTTTCGCCGATGAGGATCAACCGCGCTTGCGGATGGCGTGCTCGCAGCAATCCGATCAAGGTGCGTAGGTCCGCCGTGAGCCGATCACTGCCATGCCAGCGCCCGGTCTGACGCGTGCGACCGAAACCGCGCTGGTCGAAGGCATAGGTGGTGATCCCGAGTGTGGTGAGATGCTCGCCGAGCGGTTGAAAGGCCTGGCTGTAGTCGTTGAAGCCATGCAGACCGAGCACGACGATCCGAGGCCGCTCAGTGCGGCCCCAGCGTTGAAAGGGCAACCGATAACCGTCGGCCATGCGTGCTTCAGCCGGTATCAGCCGTGGCTTGAGTGGCAGCGCGTTGGCGGTTCTGGACGAGTTCAAGGCGGACGTCATGGGCGCTAGCGTGTCCATACTACAGGCGCTGAGTAGGATGATCGACAAGAGCGCGCTGATGACGACCAGCCAAGAGACCTTGCTGCAGCGGCTGCCTCTCTGGCCGAGACCTAGGCCAGTCCGGCGGTTTCGGCGATTCAAAACAGCGTCAGCGGCCCTTCCTGCATGGCCGCGATCTGCTCGCGCATGATCAGGATCTGTTCCTCCCAGAAACGCGGCGAGTCGAACCAGGGGAAGGCACTCGGGAAGGCCGGATCATCCCAGCGTTGCGCGAGCCAGGCCGCGTGATGGATCAGCCGCAGCGTACGCAGGGCCTCGATCAGGTGCAGCTCGCGCGGATCGAAGTCGGCAAAGTCCCGATACCCCTCGAGCACGGCATCGAGCTGCAGCGTCATCGCCTGGCGATCGCCCGAAAGCAGCATCCAGAGATCCTGAATCGCCGGCCCGGTGCGGGCGTCGTCGAAGTCGACGAAGTGGGGGCCGGCCTCGGTCCAGAGCAGATTGCCGCGATGACAATCACCATGCAGGCGCAGCAGACGCAGCATCCCCGCACGCTCGTAGCAGGCCGCGATCGCGGTCAGCGCATGCTCGATGACGCTGCGGTAGGCGGTCTCAAGCGCGCTCGGAATCCACCCCTGCGCGAGCAAGAAGCGAACCGGCTCTTCGCCGAAATGCTGGAGGTTCAGGGTCGGTCGATGTTGAAACGCCTGGCTGGCGCCGAGCGCATGGAGACGACCGATGAAGCGACCGATCCGGGTCAGGATGTCCAGATCCTCGAGTTCTGGATCACGACCACCGCAGCGCGGGGTCAGCGAGAAGCGATAGTCCGCATGCCGGTGCAGGCTGTGGCCCTCGATCAGCAGGGGCGCGAGCGCCGGGATCTCGCGCTCGGCCAAGGCCAGAACGAACGCATGTTCCTCGGCGATGGCCGCATCGGACCAGCGTCCAGGCCGATAGAACTTCGCGATCAGCGGTGCGGCGTCATCAATGCCGACCTGATAGACGCGATTCTCATAGCTGTTCAGCGCCAGCAGCCGGCCATCGACCGAGAACCCGAGCGATTCCACCGCATCCAGCACCCGATCGGGCGTCAGATCGGCATAGGGACGGCGCGGGTCGGCGCCAGTGGCTGGGATGCCGGAGTTCAAAGCTCGCTGCCGGGTTGAGTGGGGCTGAGGGACAATTCAGTGTCGTCCATCTCTTGCGCGGCACGGACGCCAACCCGGCGCACCACCATCCCAAGCGTCAGCCCTTGCACCAAGATCGAGAACACCACGATGATGTAGGTGACGGTCAACAAGACATCGCGGATCTCGGACTCAGGCAACGAGAGCACCAGCGCCACCGAGATACCTCCGCGTAAGGCCCCCCAGGTCAGGATGCTGATTGCACCGGGGGCGAAGCTGCGAAAACGCCGCATCCAGGCCACCGGCACGCCAGCGCTGAAGGCGCGTGCCGCCAACACCAGCGGGATGGCAAGTAGCCCAGCGATCAGGGTCGAGCCGGTGATACTGACCACAAGCAACTCGAAGCCGAGCAGCACGAACAGCACCGCATTGAGGATCTCATCGACCAACTCCCAGAAGTTATCCAGATGGCCCTTGGTCTGGTCCGACATCAGGTGATCGCGCACCTGGTTGCCGATCAGCAGCCCGGCGATGACGACCGTGATGGGCGCCGAGATGTGGAGGTGCTCGGCCAGCGCATAGGCGCCACTGGCCACGGCCAGCGTGATCAAGACCTCGACCTGATAGTGGTCTATCTTGCGCAGCATCAGATAGGCAAGACCACCGCTGGCGAGGCCGAACAGCAGCCCGCCGACGGCCTCCTTCAAGAACAGGCTGAAGGCGCTGCCGAGGGTGACATGCGCGCCGCCGATGGCGATCTCGAGCAGCACCATGAAGAGCACCACAGCGACGCCATCATTGAACAGCGACTCGCCCGTGATCTTGAGTTCCAGGCTCCTGGGGGCACCGGCACTCTTGAGGATGCCGAGCACCGCGATCGGATCGGTCGGCGAGATCAGCGCGCCGAACAGCAGACAATAGATCAGCGGAATGTCCAGCCCGAGCACCGCGAACAGCAGCCAGGAGACGCCACCCACGATGAGCGTCGAGAGGATGACGCTGACGCTGGCGAGCACCGCGATCACCCATTTCTGCTCGGCGAGTTCCTTCAGGTTCACATGCAGCGCACCCGCAAACAACAGGAAACTGAGCATGCCGTGCAGCACCGTCGCGTCGAAATCGATGCTGTCGACCATCAGGCGGATGTCGTGCTCGAGTCCTTCGGTGCCCGGAATCGGCAACAGCAGGAACAGCGACATCAGCAGCGCGATCAGCATCAGCCCGATCGCGGTTGGCAGCTTCAAAAAGCGGTGGTTGAACCAAGCGAAGAGCGCCGACAGCGTGAGCAGAACCGCGATGATGTTGAACAGTTGCATGACGACGGCCTGCGTTCAGCAAGGGATCGGCCCATTATGCCCGTATCGGTGCGAAAGCGTCTTGAGCAAGCGCGGACCAGGCCTGTCCAGGCAGCTTCTCAGTGGCAGTCGATCAGCGCCTTCAAGATCGCTGGCTCAGCAGCCCGTTGCAGCGCCAGTACACCCTCGGTCAGAGGCTGGCGGTCATCGATCAGTGGGGTCGGGTCCACGTGCTGTCGCTCAAGCAGCCGCAACGCGGCGGGGAAGGGACCGCAGCGCGAGCCAAGCACGCAAATCTCATCGACCACTAACGACGACAGATTGACCGCGACCTTGCCACGGTAGGTGCTCTTCAGGCAGAGGGTGCCGCGTGGACGCAGCGCCTTGCGCGCCAGCGCGAAGCCGCCGGGTGCGCCGCTGGCCTCGACCACGAGATCGTAGCCGCCATGGACCACCTCCGACTCTTGCAGGCAGCGTGTGGCGATGCCCTCCAGACGCTGCCGTTGATGGGCGTGTCGCGCCACGACGTCCAGTTCGGCCCCGGTCAAGGCGATCACGCGCGCGATCAGCTGTCCGAGCCGGCCTGCGCCTACCACGAGCACCCGCGCCGAGGGCGTGATATGCGCCTGTTCAAGAAGTTGCAGCGCGGCCGCTAGTGGCTCGGTGAAGACCGCAGCGGTATCCGGCACCGTCTCCGGCACCCGATGCAGATTCGCCAGCGGCAGGCACAGGAACTCGGCGAAGGCACCATCGTGCTGTTTGATGCCGAGCACCGCGCGGTTTAGGCAATGACTCGATCGACAGGCCCGACACTCGGTGCAGTGACCGCAGCTCAGGTTGATGGAGCCGACCACGCGCTCGCCGATCCGCTCCGGCGCCTCTGCGGCGGCGGCGATCTCGCCGACGAACTCATGGCCGAGCACGCCGCTGAAGGGATAATAGCCATCCAGCAGGGCGAGGTCCGTGGAACAGACACCGGCCAGCCTGACGCGGACCAACGCCTCGCCGGCGGCCGGGGAAGGCTCGGGCAGATCGGTTCGCAGTCGAACCTCGTCATCGAGCCAAATCGCCTTCATAAACAGGACTCCGACAGCGGTGTTGAATCAGACAGGTGACAGGCAGGCTCGGGGGGCGCTGGGCGGTTGCTAGGGGCCGACCCGACACCGGAACCAGGCTTCAGGTTATCCTTTTGCCCCATCGTGGAAAACCGTTGCGACTAGAAATTCGATCCAAATACCGCCAATTCAGCGGCTTCGCCAGCGATATATCGATCCTAGCGTTTCATTGCTCGCGCTCGATGCCATTGATCACTTTTACAACCCAGTCAGACCGGACACCAGGAGAGCCTGATGCCCCCAATGGACGAACCCAACCTTTCCGCCACCTATGGCCGTGTGCGGGCCTTCACCGAGCAGCTCTGCGAGCCCCTCGAGATCGAGGATTACATGCTCCAGACCGCCGTCGAGGCGAGCCCGCCGAAGTGGCATCTCGCGCACGTTTCCTGGTTCTTCGAGACCTTCCTGCTCAAACCCTTCCTCGCAGGCTATCAGGAATTCCATCCCCACTTCGACCACCTGTTCAACTCGTACTATGAGCAGACCGAGGCCGGCTTCTGGCCGCGCCCGCAACGCGGGTTGCTCTCGCGCCCAACGGTGGCCGAGGTCTATGCCTACCGCCGCCATGTCGATGATGCCATGGCGCGGTTGCTCGGCGAATGTCCGCCCGAACATGCGGCCAGCGTGCAGACCCGAGTCCAGATCGGCCTCAACCATGAGCAGCAGCATCAAGAGCTGCTGGTCACCGACATCAAGTACAACCTGGCCTACAATCCGCTGCGTCCGGCCTATCGGGCCGATCTGCCAACAGCGCCGGCGCAAGACCCGGTGCCGCTGACCTTCACGACGTTCGAGGGCGGTGTTCACGGTTTTGGTGTTCCAGAGCCGACTCGGCGCGAGCACGGGGACCAGAATCAGCACCAACACCAGGTCCAGAGCCAAAGTCAGAGTCAAACTCAGGGCAAAGACCAAGACCAGAGCGCCGCTCAGGGCTTCGCCTACGATAACGAATTCCCCCACCACCAGCGTTTGCTCGAGCCGTTCCGGCTTGCCGATCGCTTGGTCACCAACGCCGAGTATCAGGCCTTCATCGACGATGGCGGTTATCGCCACCCAGGGCTCTGGCTCTCCGACGGCTGGGCGCGGATCAAGAGCGAGGGCTGGCAGGCGCCACTCTACTGGGAACAGCTCGATGGCGTTTGGCACGAGACCACGCTCGGCGGTCGCCGTCCCCTGAACCCCGCCGAGCCGGTCTGCCACCTCAGCTACTTCGAGGCCGAGGCCTATGCGCGTTGGGCCGGGCGCCGGCTGCCGAGCGAATTCGAATGGGAGCATGCGGCCGCTGGGCGTTCGGTCGATGGCCACTTCGTCGATGACGGCCGCTTGCATCCCTCCCCAGCGAGCGCCGGTTCGCTGCAACAACTGTTCGGCGATTGCTGGGAATGGACCGCCTCGGCCTATCTGCCCTATCCACGCTATCGCGCCGTGGATGGCGCGCTCGGCGAGTACAACGGCAAATTCATGAGCGGGCAGATGGTGCTGCGTGGCGGCTCTTGCGCCACCTCGCGCAACCATGCGCGCGCCACCTATCGCAACTTCTTCTATCCCCACGAGCGCTGGCAGTTCAAAGGCATCCGATTGGCGGAGGACTTGGCATGATCTCCTCGACCGACCCGACCACGGCCAACCCGATCTTCTTCCACGATTATCATCCCGCGCCCGCCGACTTGCGCGCCGAGGTCCTGGCGGGCCTCGCCAAGCCGCGCAAGCAATTGTCGCCAAAGCTGTTCTACGACGCCGAAGGCTCGAAGCTGTTCGATGCCATCTGCGAACTGCCCGAGTACTATCCGACCCGCACCGAGATCGCCATCCTGCGCGAGCACGGCGCCGAGATGGCCCAGCGGCTCGGTCGCGAGGCGCTCTTGGTCGAACTCGGCAGCGGCAGCAGCCTGAAGATCCGCGTCCTGCTCGAGGCGCTGCAACCGGCGGTCTATATGCCGGTCGATATCTCCAGCGAGCATCTTCAGCAGTCGGCCCAGGCGCTTGCGGCAACCTTTCCGAAGCTCGAAGTCCACGCGGTCTGCGCCGACTACTCGGCGCCCTTTGAACTCCCAGTCGACGATCATGAGCACCCCCGCGCGGCCTTCTTTCCCGGCTCCTCGATCGGCAATTTCGAGCCCGATCAGGCCGAGCAATTGCTGCGCCGCGTCGGTGCCATCCTCGGTGCCGAGGGGCGGCTGCTGATCGGCGTCGATCTGATCAAGGATCGCGCGCGCCTCGAGCGCGCCTACAACGATGCCGCCGGGGTCACCGCCGCCTTCAATATGAATCTACTCAGCCGCATCAACCGCGAACTCGACGGTGGCTTCGATCCTCGTCGCTTCCGCCACGAGGCCTTATTCAACGCCGAGCAGAGCCGCATCGAGATGCACCTGCTCAGCACCTGTGATCAGCAGGTGCAGGTCGCCGGCGAGACCTTCGCCTTCCGCGAGGGCGAGACCATCCATACCGAGTGTTCGCATAAATACAGCGTCGAAAGCTTTCATGCGCTGGCGGCTCGCGCCGGCTTCCAGCCCAAACAGGTCTGGACCGATCCCGAGCAGCTGTTCAGCGTGCACTGCCTGGTCTATCGGCCCTCGGCCATGCGCTAAGTGATACGCTAAGCCATGAAGTATCAGGACCTACGCGACTTCATCGATCAGCTCGAGCGCCGTGGCGAACTCAAGCGCATCGGCATCGAGGTCGACCCGCATCTGGAAATCACCGAGATTTGCGACCGCACCCTGCGCGCCGGCGGCCCGGCGCTGCTGTTCGAGCATCCCAAGGGTTCCCAGGTGCCACTGCTCGGCAACCTGTTCGGCACGCCGCAGCGGGTCGCGCTCGGCATGGGCGAGGAATCGGTCGCGGCCCTGCGCGAGGTCGGCAAGCTACTCGCCTTCCTCAAGGAGCCCGACCCGCCAAAGGGGATGAAGGAGGCCTGGCGCACCCTGCCCATCTTCAAAAAGGTGCTGGATATGGCGCCCAAGGTGCGGCGCAATCCGCCTTGTCAGGAGCAGGTCTTCGAGGGCGAGCAGGTCGATCTGTCGCGCTTTCCGATCCAGCACTGCTGGCCTGGCGATGCGGCGCCGTTGATCACCTGGGGGCTGGTGATCACGCGGGGGCCGGAGAAGTCGCGTCAGAATCTCGGTATCTATCGAATGCAGGTGCTCGGTCGCAATCGGGTCATCATGCGCTGGCTGGCACATCGCGGCGGGGCGCTCGACTTCCGCGACTGGCAGCGCGCGCATCCGGGCAAGCCGTTCCCGATCGCCGTCGCGCTCGGCGCCGATCCGGCGACCATCCTCGGCGCGGTCACCCCGGTGCCAGACAGCCTCTCCGAATACGCCTTTGCCGGCCTGCTGCGCGGTAGTCGCACCGAACTCGCCGGCTGCCTCGGCTCCGACCTGCAGGTGCCGGCGACCGCCGAGATCGTCCTCGAGGGCCATCTGCATCCGAATGATATGGCGCCCGAGGGACCGTTCGGCGACCATACCGGCTACTACAACGAGGTCGATGACTTCCCGGTCTTCACCATCGATCGCCTCACCCAGCGCCAGCAGCCGATCTACCACAGCACCTATACCGGCCGGCCGCCGGATGAGCCGGCGATCCTCGGTGTCGCGCTGAACGAGGTCTTCGTGCCGATCCTGCAGAAGCAGTTCCCCGAGATCGCCGATTTCTACCTACCGCCCGAGGGCTGCTCCTATCGGCTTGCGGTGGTCGCGATGAAGAAGCAATATCCAGGACATGCCAAGCGGGTGATGCTCGGTGTCTGGTCGTTCCTGCGTCAGTTCATGTACACCAAATTCGTCATCGTGGTCGACGACGATGTCTGCGCTCGCGACTGGAAGGATGTGATCTGGGCCATGACCACGCGCATGGACCCGGCGCGCGATACGGTGATGATCGAGAACACGCCGATCGACTACCTCGACTTCGCCTCGCCGGTCTCGGGGCTGGGCTCGAAGATCGGCTTCGACGCGACCAGTAAATGGCCCGGCGAGACGACGCGCGAATGGGGCCGGCCGATTGAGATGGACACCGAGGTGAAGGCGCGGGTCGACCGACTCTGGCCGCAGCTGGGTATCGACTGAGGGCGGTTTGCGCAAATGCCCGTGCTGCCCGGCGCACTCGTCAAGCGCCGGGCAGCGCGAGCAAGCAGGGGAAGGGCCGCGTTCAGAAACTCCGTTGCGGTCTTTCGGTGCGGGGTCTGGCCTCGTTCACGGTCAATTTGCGACCGTCCTGCAGGGTGTCATTCAACGCTTGGATCGCATCCTCGGCTTCGGACTTGTTCGGCATGTCGACGAACCCAAAGCCTTTCGATTGTCCAGAGAACTTGTCCTTGATCACATCCGCGCTGGCGACCTCGCCGAACTCGCCGAACATCTCGCGCAAGGTATCGTCATTGACCGAATATTTCAGGTTACCTACGTAGATCCTCATCGCTCACTCTCGCAACGGTTGTGCATTGAGCACGCGCACACCATCGGTCGATCAACGCACAACTCGAACGATAGTGACACGGCAGCCAGTGCCGTATGCGGTTTGGAGTGCTGCCTGCCCGGCGCCCCCCTTAGCTGATCGCCTCCTTAGCGGATCGTGCTACTGAGTCTAGCGCATTGCTGTTACGCCTCGGGTCAGTGTCTCCGATGGTCTGATCGACGTCAATCGCGCTTCGCGACCTGAAAGCCGGCGCTTTCGATGGCCTGCTCCAAGGCGCTGGTCTCGACGAAGCCGCCGCGAATCACCACCTGCCCGGTGGCGAGGTCGGGCGACGCCTCGCTGACCTGCTCGATGGATTCCAGCGCCTGCTTGACCGTGGCGACGCAGTGGCCGCAGGTCATACCCTTGACGTTGAGGATCATGCGACCGCCGGCTGCGCTGGTGTCGAGGCCCGGCCGCGCATCCGTCTTCATGCCGGCCTCGGCGGCCTGCACGCTCGCCAAGCGCGCTTGCGCCTGTCTGCGTGCGCGGTATTGGCGCAGCCCCAGCATCGCCATCAACGCCAGTAGCACCAATGCCGAGAGCACCGGGAGCCAGCCCTGCTGGTGCTCATGCGTCAGCGTTTGCACCGGTACGCTGGTCAGCAATTGGTCGAAGAGCAGACCGAAGCCGAGGCTCATCACTACCACGGTGCCCAGATACACCGAAAGCACCCGCGCGCCCAGGGTGCGATAGACCGCGCCGATGGTGACTAGGTTGGTCGCCGGTCCCGCCATCAGGAACACCAGCGCCGAGCCCGCTGGCAGCCCGGCCCCGATCAACGAGGCCGCGATTGGGACCGAGGCCGTAGTGCAGACATAGAGGGGCAGGGCGATGGCCAACATCACCAGCATGCCGAGCAAACCGCCGGCCCAAGGTCGGCCGGCGAAGAAGTCGGCCGGCGTGAGCGCCGTCACCAAAGCAGCCGCGACCACGCCGATGATCAGCCAGGTGTTGATCGCCCCGAGCAGGTCGAACACCGCGTAACGCACCGCTTCGATGATCCGTGCCAGCGAGCCTTGCGGTCGGTCATCATCGGCGCTGTCGGTCTCGGCGGCGTCGCTCGTGGTCGGCTCTGCGGGCACCGTCCGATTGACCAGAATACCGCCGATCACCCCGGTGACAAAGGCGGCGATCAGCTTGAAAATCGCGAACGGCCAACCGAGGAAGGCCGCAGTGACCAGGATCGAATCGACCCCCGTTTGCGGCGTGCTGATCATGAAGGAAGTGGCCGCACCAGGCGAGGCGCCTTGACGCCGCAAGCCGAGCGCGGTCGGGATCACGCCGCAGGAGCACAACGGCAGCGGCACGCCGACCAAGGACGCCCGCACCACGCTGCCAAGATCGGGCCGACTGAGACCGCGCCGGATCACGGCTGAGGGCACATAAGCGTGGATCAGCCCCGCGATGAAGAGACCGACCAAGAGCGAGGGCGCGAGTTCGAGCAGGATGCCCCAGAGCGCGGCCGGGAAGGCAATAACGATATCCATGATCAGGTCCGTCGGATTCGGCTAGCGCTAAAGTTGCCTTGCTCGGCCGGAAACCGTGCTAGGGACCCCAGATAAGCAATGCAATGTGCAACCTCTTGTCAGCGAACTAATATCGATACCTGCGCTGGTGCTCCTTTTCTTTCTCGTTCTGATCGTAAAGATAGCCGCCGATGGCGCCTGTTGCGGCACCGATGGCTGCTCCCTTACCTGCATTCGCGCCGAACGAACCGATGGCCGCGCCTGTGGCCGCGCCCGCCGCAGCTCCGGAGGTGGTGCGTGAGGTCGTGGTGGTACCGCAGCCGGCCAAGGCGATGAGGAGCCCGAGCGTCAGCGCAATATGGATTGGTTTCATCAATTCCTCCGCGTGCTTGTGTGGTCGAACAGCTCAGTAGATTGAGGGGGTGATGGACAATGCCAAGGGCGATGCCAGTCGCGTTTTCCCAGCTACCCAGCCTTCCCGATCCGGTATCAATCGATATTGCCCTTCGCGTGCTGATCAGCAAGGAAGCCACCCAAGGCTCCCGCGCCCGCGCCAATCAGCGCGCCGGCACCGGCATTCGCACTCAGCGAGCCGATCAAGGCGCCGCCAGCCGCGCCCATCAGCGCGCCGCTGCCGGAACGCTCGCCGGTGGTTGTGCCACAGGCCGAGACCAGCAACAGGCTCGCGGCAAGCATAGGAAATGCAACCTTCTTCATCATCCGACTCCTCGGGATAGTCGCCGCATCGCGGCAGAGCAAGGGGCAGAGCAGGGTATCTTGATCACGGGCAGGGATGCTCGTTGGCCAGCGCGCGCACGAGGCCGACCACTGGCTGCTCACCCATTAGACCCCGGTTGTTTTTGTTTGCTTCCGCCCAGTCCAGGAAAATGCGACGGCCATCGGCCACGGTTGCGCCTTTTGGATAGCACACTAGCCGCTTGAGGCGTTTGCGATCCGAGACGGCATCGTGATACTGCACCGTGGCCTCGATGAAGGCGCGGCAGGAAAACATGGCCACGAGGTGCTCGGCGGCGTCGTTCGGGGTTGAGCAGACACGGTAGAGGTCAGCGGTGGTATCGAAATCGAAATGCTCGTCCGCGACAGGCGCGGCCTGGATAGAGAGGCTCAGGGCCGCCGACGCGGCGAGCGCGACGCAGCCGAAGAGAAGCTGTTTCATCAATGCGGTCCTCGGTTAGCAAGATCGGGGGCGAGCATCGTCTTCAAGGATGCGGCACTCAGCCCGCGCTGGATTCTACCAGCGCGGCTGTGTGAAATGCGGCAAAGCGTGCCTTTTTGGATGAGCGGATCACGCTGGATACTGTCATAGATCTCCCGTGCGACTTGACGGACCGCAAGGTCATCGTCGTTGAGAAACGCCTGAAGTAGTGGGCGCCGTCGCTCCAGGATATCCGCGAGTGACCCAAACCCTCCGCTTGGGTGAAGTTGAGTCGCCAAGCCCTGAAGCACAACCGCGCGGTCGGGTCCGGCGCGAAGCAGGGCCAAAGCACCTTCGCTCCATGTCGTGACGCCATCCTTCTGCTCGAATGCAGGAATGATGCCCGCAAGTCGGGGACATCGGGTGTCGGGGTCCCCGGCTGCCCATTCTAGAAGGAGCGACGCTGGCACCTCATTAAGCGGACTGTGGTCCTCTCTGGCGTTGAAAAAGTGCACATGGTACCGCCAGTCGTCTTGCGCACAACCAAGCCAGCAGTCCAGCGCGACCGATGGATGTAAGGCAAACAGTCTCTTGATCAAGGTCCCAAAGTTCCGCCAGAAGATCCGCCCGTTCTTGGTGGCTTCAGAGATGCGAAGGCAGAGGCGCTTGGCGTCCGTCGCGGAGCCGTTGCCCGAGAGGCATACCGTGGCGATCTCCGCAAGCTCGTAATCTGCGTGCTCCATGATCTGATCAAAAGGATGACTGGTTAGCAGACGGCGGCCGCAGTCAATCAGGGTTGGGTCCCATGCCGATTGTTTATCCCGGCCCCCGTGAAAGTGCATGTGAAGAATCTCTAACGCAACGCCGTGGCCGTTCAGTAAAGCGGCGATGCCCAGGACGATGCGGCTGAGGGCCGCTGAAGGGATGGTTTCCGTTGTCCGGCCGAGACATAGATGCCAATACAGCCGGGGCGATGCCAGACCGGACTCGACCGAGGCGATGAGCCGAAGAACCCCGGCTTCATCGACCCCGACCGACACCTGCAGGAAAGGAAACACCGGACCGAGCAGCGGGTCGCGGACCGCCGCGTCCAACAGATCATGGACCTTGGCCTTGTCCTTCAATCCGGCAGTCCGAAGAAAGCCGCTGAGCAGGGATGGATTCCGCCGTTCCCCATCCGTCGCGCGGTAGCGCTCCAAAAGATCAGCCCAGGTCTTCCCCAGATCGTCGGCCGTTTCGGCGAGACCCTCGCCAAACCAGGCTGCCTGGTGGGCGTCTGGGCCGAAGAGCGCGGGCCAGTCACCGTCGAACTGGTCCAGGGCCCTTCCGGCCTCCTGGCCGAGTCGCCGAGCTTCGTCGACCACGGCCGCGTGCGCCTGGTCATACTGCCTATCGGCCCTCCAATGCGCGGTGCCTGCAATCATGTGCGCAGGAGTCAAGGCATAGATGCGGAGGCGATCGCGCAACCCAACCGGGGCGAGTCCGACAGCGCAAGCCGCGTCGCGATGTCTAGGGCGCCGCCGTACCAGTCCTGATAATCGGCACCCGTCTTCGGCCGCCAGCCGTAGTCAATGGCGTGACCGCCAAACGAGAAGTCATGCGAGCTGGTGAAGTGACCGGCAGTCAACATCCCTTGTAGCGCCATCATACCGGTGTCCTGCGAAGGCCGATCCGGGAGCGCGAGCAATTCCTCGACCACGGAGAGGCGTTCATGCGGACCGGCCTGGGCACCAGACAGCCAAGGCCAGAACAGTTCCTCCAGGTAACCTGTATTGTGGTTGCGATCTCCTTTGGCCAACTCGGCCTGGATGAAGCGGCTCAAGCACAGTGCGGTGCGGCGGAAGTGCTGCGGAAACCAGGCAAGCTTGCGCAATAGGGCCATCAAGGCCTGGCGGTTGGGCTGTTTCTCGGCCTTGAGCTGGTCGGGGGTGGCGCCCATGACGTACCGTTCGATGAGATCGAGGGCGGCGGTCGGGGCTACGGGTGCCAGGTTCTGGACCAGATCGATGCGTGGGTCTGCCCAACTTTGGGCCATCCCGCTCAGGTCCGCGAGTGGACCGTTCGGTGCGAGCCATGTCGAGGCGATCGGCTGGGCCTCCGCCGAGTCGTGCAAGTAACTCAGCCGATGGGTGAAGGACTTGAGCAGCCGCAGGTTACCGCAGCGCCAGAAGGCCTCCGCAACCTCGATTGGAGACAGGTTTTCCAGCGCACGTTTGAAGCCAATATAGAGGACCGCGCTGACCGGGAGCCCCCGGCGTCTCAGATCGGCTTTGCAGAGCTGGGCGATCAGAAGACGAAGATCCTCGTCGTCGAGAGCAAGGATGTGCTCGGGTCTGATGTCGAAGAGGGGGTGCTGGGGCATGGACGCTAGTGGACTCGACCGATCAGGTCAATCGAGCCCTAGGTCAAAACCGTCCTTGAACGGATTTTCGATGCGCAACCCACCGATCACGCGGCCGTCCTGCATGTCTTTTGAAAGCAGACGAGTGATCACCGAGGCTCTGGCCGCTTCGACCAGCATGGCGTCCCAGAAGGCAAAGGTTTGCTCTTCTTTCAGGCGGATGGCGCCGGGCGACCTGTCCATCACGGCCCGCACCTGCTCGTGCCGCGTGCCCGCGTCCTTGTCGATGTTGTAGATCAGGATGTTGGTGTCGACGCTGAGGCGTTGGGCCTTCATCGATCAGACTGATGGCCTTGATCGCGTTCGTGGAGGATCTCTCGATCGACCTGAACCCCGCCGAGCGCATAGCCACGACGCATCCGTTCTCGCAGACGCTCGCGGGCGACGCGCTGGGCATCGGATAGGTGCGGTTGGGCCTTGATGGGCATCACGCGGGCGATGGGCTTGCCACGCCGGGTGATGATGAGTTCGGTGCTCTGCTCGACTCGCTCTAGGTAACGCGAAAGATGCTGATTGGCTTCACGGATGGAGACAACTTCGTGCATTGAACTGCCTTTATAGGATGTTTTTGCGGAAGGCAAGGTATTCGCAGCCTTAAGCACCGCCGCTATCCTGGGGCTGGAAGCAGTGCGCGAGCCCTGTCGCTAGGTCTGGGAACCGAAGACTGACGCCCAGCTCGTCCAGCAGACGCCGATTGCTCAAGCGCCGCGACTCCTTCAGATACGACAGCATCCCGGCCGAGATCTGGCCCTCAGCCTCGGCCAGCGGGATCTGAGGCGGCCGGGGCAGGCCGGCGGCATCGGCGACCTGACAGAAGTAATCGGTCATGGTGCTCGGCTGCCCGTCACAGACATTGTAGACCGCGCCCGCTGGCGCGCGCTCCATCGCCGCCAGGCAGATGGTCACCAGATCCTCGGCATGGATGCGGTTCGACCAGGGCGCCTCATCGGCCCGCACCACTGGCTGGGCGTCGCGGATGCGCGCCAGCGGCAGCCGGTCGCAGGCATAGATGCCGGCCACACGCAGGATCACCAGCTCAGCGCCGCTGGCTTGGCTCCAGCGCCGCAGACGCTGTTCGGCATCCCAGCGGCGCCGAGAGCGGCCGACGCTCGGGCGCGGTTCCCAATCCTCGTCGACCCAGGCGCCGCCGCAATCGCCATAGACCCCGGTGGTGCCGATATAGACCAGCCGACGGGGATGGCCATGGCGCTCGAAGGCGTCGATGAGATGCGCCGTCAGCGGATCCTCGTCGCTGTCGTTCGGCGGAGGTGCGAGATGAAAGACGCGCTGCCCGGCGGGCTCAAGCGGCGCGAGATCATCCCCTGCCAGATCTAGTTGTAACGCACGCGCTCCGGTGCGCGCGACCTCGGCGGCGCGCTCGGCGCTGCGTACCACGCCAAGCACCGGCTCGCCGCGCTCTCGATAGCGTTGGGCCAGCGCCTGCCCAATGTAGCCACAGCCGAGTATGATCATCGCCCGTCCTCCATCATCGCCAGCCATCATGTCCCCAAGGTAGGGGCCAACGCATTGTCCCGCAAACCCAGGACCTAGGAGGTGATAACAGTTCGCCGCTGAGTTCACGCCGATGATACCGCTCTTGGATGAGGCCTGGATCTGGTGCCTGAGCCGCTATCCGGCCGGGGTCAGTACCGCCGGTGGGTTGATGCTGGGCTCAGGGCTGATCCTGAGCTGGCTGATCCGCCATGGGCGCGCCTTGGTCTTCGGCTCGATCGCCGAGGGACGGGCGCGCGAGCGACTCGTCGCGCGCCAATTCCCGCAGGCGCTGGCTGAGTTGCGTGTCCAAGTCAGGGCGTTGTTGGAGCAGTTGGAAGTTCTGAGCAAATCCGCCAAACAGACTATAAGACAACCATGCAGCATGCCTACAAACCAACGCTTTACGAGCAACTCGCTGACCTGCCCGAGGGTTTGACCGGCGAAATCCTCAACGGCCAACTTCATGCTCAACCGCGACCAACAGGTCCGCATGCTCATGCCGAGACTGAACTCGGTATCGACATCGGCAGCGCCTACGGTCGCGGCCGGGGAGGACCGGGGGGCTGGTGGATCATCGTCGAGCCCGAGATCCACTTCATCACCGATGTGGAGGTCACGGTTCCGGATCTTGCCGGTTGGCGCAAAGAACGGATGCCGCAAATTCCCGCAGGACATCGATTCGAGGTCGTCCCGGACTGGATCTGCGAGATCCTGTCCCCTTCGACCGAAAGCAAAGACCGTCGCATCAAGATGCCGCTCTACGCCCATTACGGGGTGGCCTACGCTTGGCTCGTCGATCCCACGCAGCGAAGGCTGGAAGCCTACGCACTGGACGGGAACAAGTGGCGCTTGCTCGCCGAGGCCTCTGGGAACGAGGTGATCGCGGTGGCACCCTTCGAGGCTCTGAAGCTCGAACTCAACAACCTCTGGAGTTGAAGCTACACTATAACAGATCAGTCAACGCTGCCCCATCTCCTCTCCGGGATCTGCGCGCTGGTACTCACCATGTTTGGAATTGCTGCTAAGTTAGCGGCCAATGTATCACCGCCAAACCCAGGAGCCACGCTGACCGATGAGTGCCTCCCAAATGCGCTTCTCAGCGCGCACCGAGCCCGCCGGCCATCAGTTCGAGGTCGCGCCGGAGCAGACCATCCTCGAGGCCGCGCTGGCGCAACGCATCGGGTTGCCCTATGGCTGCCGGCACGGCACCTGCGGCAGTTGCAGCGCGCACTTGCTCGCCGGATCGGTGCGCTATCCCGACGGCCACCCGCCCGCGTTAGAGGGGCAACCCCCGGAGACCTGCCTGACCTGTCAGGCGCGGCCGACGTCCGATCTGGTCTTGCTCGTCTCCGAACTCGAGCGCCTGAGCGATCTCGAGGTGCGCACCCTGCCAAGCCGGCTGGCCGAGAAGACCCTGCTCAACCATGATGTGATGCGCCTGCGCCTGAAGCTGCCCGAGGGGCAACGGCTGGCCTACGTCGCCGGCCAATACCTGGAGTTCATGCTGCGCGATGGCTTGCGGCGAGCCTATTCGATCGCCAATCCGCCGCACGACGACGCCTTGCTCGAGCTGCATGTGCGCCGGATGCCGGGGGGACGCTTCAGCGATGAGGTTTTCGAGCGCATGGAAGAGCGCTCGATCCTGCGCATTCAGGGTCCGCTCGGCACCTTCGTGCTGCGTGAGAACAGCGAGCGGCCGATCCTGATGGTCGCTGGCGGCACCGGCTTCGCGCCGCTCAAGGCGATGCTCGAGCACGCCTTCCAGCGCGGCCTGAAGCGGCCCATCCGGCTCTACTGGGGCGTGCGCGCGCGCCGCGACCTCTATCTGCCGGAGCTGCCGGCACGCTGGGCCGAGACCCATCCCAACTTCAGCTGGGTGCCGGTGCTCTCCAGACCCGATGCCGACTGGCACGGGCGCACCGGTTGGGTGCACCAGGCCGTGCTCGAAGACCACCCCTCGCTGGTTGACCATGATTGCTATCTCAGCGGGCCACCGCCGATGGTCGAGGCCGGGCGTACCGCCTTCGAGGCCGCCGGGGCCCGCATTGAGCATCTGTTCTCCGACGCCTTCGAGTACGCAGCCGACAGCCGCCACGCCGATTGAGGCAACCTCTCGAGGAGGGGATCGCTAGCCTAAGCTCATCGCTAACCGGCACAAGGCCTCGACGATGCCTTCATCGCTGGTCTCCTCGGCGACCGCGACGCGGCGAAAACCGAGCTGCATCGCCGTGGCACCGCCGCGGTCGCTGATCACCACCAAGGGCATCGCGAGCAGCCAGTAGTGATGCGCCGGCCCCAGCATCTCAAGCAGATTCCGCAGCACCTCATCACTGGTCGCGGTGACGAAGCCGAGCCGCTCACGCCAGGCCGCTAGCTCGGCGCTCACGTCGACAGCCGGCACGGCGCGCCGATAGACCTCGGCGAAGGCCACCTCGGCGCCGCGCTCGCTCAGGGTCTCGCCGAGTAGAGGGCGGCCGCCGTCGCCGCGCAGGATCAGCGCGCGCTTGCCGGCGACCTCGGTCAGCGCCGGCAAGGCCAGCAGTGCCTCGCTGTCGAAGCCACGCTCCGGCACCAGATCCGGCTCCAGGCCATGCTCGCGCAGGGCTGCAGCGGTCGCGCGGCCGACGGCGCCGAGCAGCGGCCGACCCGCGCTGCCAGCGGTATTCTGCTCAGCAGTCAATCGAGCGCGCAGGTCTGGCGGGAAAAGCGCCATGGCGTAATCAACCGCGTTGCGGCTGACGAACAGCATCAAATCCCAGGATTCGGCCAAGCGTTGGCGTACCGATTCCGGTTCGCTTGCGGCGCGAATCTCCATGGTTGGAAAGGCGATCGGCTCGCCGCCGGCCTCGGTGACCAGTTGGCACAGGCGCTCGGCCTGGCCGGTAGGCCGAGTCACCAAAACCCCGCGTCCGTTCAGCGGACAGAGCGCGCTCATGGCTGTGAGGTAGGCCCCGCAGACGGTTTCGCCGCCTGGTCGGCTGCCTGGCCCGACAGGGGCTCGGCTGGCGCATGCGCGAGTGCCGACAGCACCTCCTCGGCGCCCTGTGCCAGCAAAGCTTCGCCGACCTCGCGGCCCATGCGCTCGGCCTCGCTCGCCGGACCGCTGATCTCGGCGCGCATCAGCTTGGAGCCATCTGGCATGCCGACCAGCCCGCGCAGATACAGCTCAGCATCGCGGTGGATGGCATGCCCGGCGATCGGCACCTGACAGCCGCCGTTGAGGCGCGCGTTCAGCGCCCGCTCGGCGGTCACCTGCTCAGCGGTTGGGTCATGGTGCAGCGGCGCGATCAGCGCATGCACGCGCTCATCGTCGACCCGACATTCGATGCCGATGGCACCCTGGCCGATCGCCGGCAGGCTGTCCTCGGGCGCGATGAAGGAGCGGATGCGCGCGCTGAACTCGAGCCGGATTAGTCCCGCTGCGGCGAGGATGATCGCGTCGTAGACGCCCTCGTCGAGCTTGCGCAGCCGGGTGTTGACATTGCCGCGCAACGGCTCGATGCGCAGATCCGGGCGGCGCACCGCGAGCTGACACTGGCGGCGCAGGCTCGAGGTGCCGACACAGGCCCCTTGCGGCAGCTCGTCAAGCGCGGCGTACTGGTTGGAGACGAAGGCATCGCGCGGGTCCTCGCGCTCGAGGATGCAGGCGAGATGCAGCCCGTCCGGGAAGTCGACCGGCACGTCCTTCATCGAATGCACGGCGATGTCGGCATCGCCCGCGAGCATGCCTTGCTCCAACTCCTTGACGAACAGCCCCTTGCCGCCGACCTTGGCCAAGGGGGCGTCGAGGATCTTGTCGCCGCGGGTGGTCATACCGATGATCTGAACCTCCAGGCCTGGGTGCAGGCGGCGCAGCGTGTCGGCAACATGTTCGGCCTGCCACATGGCGAGCGCGGATTTTCGGGTGGCAATGCGAATGGTCTCTGGCATGGAGGCGAATCCAGCTGGCGGGTGGTCGTTTCAGGTGAGTCGACCCTTAAAGGTAACCGAATGCGCGCCTGCCGGCCTTGGCAGCGGTCAATCGGGGCCGACGAGTCAACAAGCTTAACCCGCCGAGCGTGCCACAAACAGTGCTTGTCATCGAACCCGGGCTGTCACCCGACCCTAATCTGTACTATCGTGCATCTTTTGAGAACCCCGAATCCCACCACAGCCGCCGCGATGGCGCCCGAGTAAGCACCCGCGATGACCGAGACCGCCGCTTCGAAACCCTGGGCCGGGCGTTTTTCCGAGCCGACCGATGCCTTCGTCGAGGCCTTCACCGCCTCTGTCGGCTTCGACCAGCGCCTGTACCGCGAGGACATCGCCGGCTCCATCGCCCACGCGCGGATGCTGGCGCGCCAAGGCATCCTCAGCAGCGAGGAAAGCGCGGCCATTGTTGCCGGACTCGAGCGCATCCGCGCGCAAATCGAGACTGGCGGCTTTATCTGGTCGGTGCCGCTCGAAGACGTCCACATGAACATCGAGGCCGCGCTCACCGCCGACATCGGCGAGGCCGGCAAACGCCTGCACACGGGGCGCTCGCGCAACGATCAGGTCGCCACCGATATCCGCCTCTGGCTGCGCGGCGAGATCGACGCCATCAGCGAGGCGCTACAGTGTTTGCAAGACGCGCTGCTCGCGCTCGCCGAGCGCGAGGCCGCGACCATCCTGCCCGGCTTCACCCATCTGCAGGTGGCGCAGCCGGTGACCTTTGGTCATCACATGATGGCCTGGCAGGCGATGCTCGAGCGCGACGCCGGGCGTTTCGCCGACTGCCGGGCGCGCATGAATCAGATGCCGCTCGGCGCCGCCGCGCTGGCGGGCACCAGTTATCCGATCGATCGCGCCTATACCGCCGAGCTGCTCGGCTTCGACGGTCCCTGCGAGAACTCGCTCGACGCGGTCTCGGATCGGGACTTCGCGATCGAATTCGTCGCTGCCGCATCGATCCTGATGATGCACCTGTCGCGCTTCGCCGAGGAGTTGATCCTCTGGGCCTCGGCGCAGTTCGCCTTCATCGAACTCTCGGATGGCTTCTGCACCGGCTCCTCGATCATGCCGCAGAAGAAGAATCCCGATGTGCCCGAGCTGATCCGCGGCAAGACCGGTCGCATCTTCGGCCATCTGATGGCGCTGCTGACCCTGATGAAGGGCCAGCCGCTGGCCTACAATAAAGACAATCAGGAGGATAAAGAGCCGCTGTTCGACACCGCCGACAACCTGCGTGGCTCGCTCAAGGTGTTCGCCGAGATGATGGCCAAGCTGCGCTGTCACCCGGAGCGCATGCGCGCCGCCGCACGTCAGGGCTTTTCCACCGCAACCGATCTCGCAGATTATCTGGTGCATAAGGGCATCGCCTTTCGCGATGCGCACGAGATCGTCGGCAAGGCCGTTGCCTATGGCATCCAGCAGGGGCGCGATCTCGCGCAGCTGAGCCTTGATGAGTTGCGCCGCTTCTCGCCGGCGATCGGCAATGATGTCTTTGACGTGCTGAGTCTCGAGGGCTCGGTGGCGATGCGCGATCACATCGGCGCGACCGCGCCTAGCCAGGTCCATGCCGCCATCGCGCGCGCGCGGGCACGGCGGGCTGCAACCCGCTGAGCGGGGACTTCGGTTGCTGAGTGGGCGGCGCATCATCGATGCCATGACGCTTAGCGCCTGCCCAGGGTGCGCTCATGTCGACTGAGGACACACCTCGGTTCCCGAATCCGCATCATGCCACGCCGCGCTTGGTGCTCTATCCGCTGACCGGCGGCGGTGTCGCGCTCGACTGGCGCCTCGACGGCGAGCAGGTCGAGCAAGCGCGTGCCGCCTTTGCCGGGCATCGGCCGATCGCCAAGCTCTACCTGCGTCGGACCGATGGCGATGGCGCTTGTCTGGCCGAGGCGGTACTGCCCGATGATCCAGCGCATCAACCGACCGGCCAGGCCCTGTTCGAGGCCCCCGTGGTTGGCACCTTGCGGGCCGAACTCGGCTTCGAGAACCCGCAGGGTCACGGCTGGCTGTTGCTGGTGCGCTCGAATCAGCTCGAGGCTGTTCCCGAGTCGACCGGGCTCGCGACGGAGCGGGTCACCCGGAAGCCGGAGAACTCTGCCTCTGCAACCGCCTCCGAGCAGGTTGGATTGGACCAACAGCCGCCAAACCGGCAAGATGTTGCGCCATTGGACACGCGCGCCGCGCGCGGTAGCGGCCCGATCAACCCCTATCCATCCGGTGACGAGGCCATGATCCAGGGCGAATTGCATGTCTTCGGCAGCGCCGCGCCGGGCAGCCTGCTCGACCTCGGTGGGCATTCCTTTCGCGTTGGGCCGGGCGGGCGTTTCTCGTTTCGAGTCGCCCTCGATGATCCGGAACTACTCGCCGCACTCATCGCGTGGTTGCCGCGACTCCCGGTCGCCGAGCGTGAGTCCTAATCATTCAGGCATCTGACGAGAGAGCGGTTGTATGTATATCCTGATGGCCACGCCGGAGTGCGCGCCGGTTGCCAAGGCCGGCGGTCTTGGCGACTTCGTCCAGGGACTCTCCCGCGAACTCGCGGCCCAGGGTCACCAGGTCGAGATCATCCTGCCGAAGTACGATTGCCTGCGTTACGACCGCGTACAGGGCATGACCCCCGAGCACGCCGATCTCTGGGTGCCGTTCTACGAGCGTGCCGTGCATTGCGATGTCGAGGTCGGCGAGGTCGATGGGCTGACGTGCTACTTCATCGACGCCCACTCGGAGCATGGCTTTTTCAATCGCGGCGCCATCTATGGGGACGCCGACGACCCCGACCGCTTCACCTTCTTCTCGCACGCCATCCTCGCGTTCCTCATCGCCTCCGGTAAGCGGCCCGACATCATCCACTGCAACGAGTGGCAGACCGGGCTGTTGCCGGTGTTGCTGTTCGAGCGCTACACCGCGCTCGGGCTGGATAAGACCCGCGTCTGTTACTCGTTGCACAACCTGGGCCATCAAGGCTGGACCTCCCCGCATGTACTGCGGATGAACAGCCTCGATGTCGAGCGTCTGATGGTGCCGGACCGGCTGCAAGACCCCGGCAACCCCCAGGCCGTCAACCTGATGAAGGGCGGGATCGTCTTCTCCAACTTCGTCACCACCGTCTCGCCGCGCTATGCCTGGGAGATCCAGCACAGCGATCAGGGCGTTGGCCTACAGGGCGTGCTGCGCACCCACGACCGCAAGTTCGGTGGTGTGCTCAATGGCATCGACACCACGATCTGGAATCCGGCCACCGATCCCTTCATCGCCGCCCACTACGACCTGGAGCAGCTGCCGGCGAAGGGCGGGAATCAGCGCGCGCTGCGCGAGCGACTTGGCCTCGCCGATGCGCCCAAGCCCATCGTTGCGGTCGTCAGCCGGCTCGACCGCCAGAAGGGCATCGAGCTGATCCGCCATGGCATCGACGCCAGCCTGGCTCGGGACGCGCAGTTCGTGTTGCTCGGCAGCGCCCAAGAACCGACGATCAATGCCCTCTTCTGGGACGCCAAGCAGGCGCTCGCCGAGCATCCCGACGCCCATCTCGAACTCGGTTACGACGAGGAGCTGGCGCACCTGATCTATGCCGGCGCCGATATGATCCTGATTCCGAGCGTCTACGAGCCCTGTGGTCTGACCCAGATGATCGCGATGCGTTACGGCTGCGTACCCATCGTGCGCCGCGTCGGCGGACTTGCGGATACCGTGTTCGACGCCAATTACAGCGACCGTCCCTACGAAGAGCGCAACGGCTATGTCTTCGACGAGCAGACTTTCGAGGGGCTGGAATCGGCGCTCGACCGCGCCATCGGTCTCTGGCGGGAACATCCCGACCACTTTCGTCAGTTGCGCCTCAACGGCATGCGCATGGATAACTCGTGGGCGCGACCGGCGCAGGATTATCTCAATATCTACGAACACATCCGTGTGCGCGCCTGAGTCCGTCATGAAACCTGACGCGCTCTAAGCGCGCGATCGAGGAAGACCCTTGCCAGCCAGCGACCCTATCAGCGCCGCGCTCAGCGCCCACCTCGAGCTGGTCCAAGCGCTCGAACAGTTGCGCGCGCCCATCGAGACCTTCGCCGCCGAGGTCTCGGCCGCGATCGAGCGTGGCGGGCGCGTGTTCTGGATCGGCAACGGCGGCAGCGCGGCCGACAGTCAGCATCTCGCCGCCGAGTTGGTCGGCCGTTTCGAGCGCGAGCGCCCAGGGCTGCCGGCCATGGCGCTCACCACCGACACTGCCGTGCTGACCTCGGTCGCCAATGACTACGGCTTCGAAGCCGTCTTTGCGCGCCAGGTCGAGGCCCTGTGCCGCCCTGGTGATGTCCTCATCGGGCTCTCGACCTCCGGCAACAGCGCCAACATCCTGCGCGCCATGGAGTGCGCCGCGCGGCTTGATGTCTACCGCGTCGGCCTTACCGGCCAGGGCGGCGGGCGTCTGCGCGAGCACTGCGAGCTGTGGCTCGGCGTGCCCTCGGACAGTACCGCGCGGATCCAGGAGGCGCACATGCTCATCGGGCATATCCTGTGCGACCTGGTCGAGCAGCGGGCGGCTAGGGGCGCGGCAGGCTGAGCCGCTCTGAGCCGATCCGTGTCCAACAGCCCCTTCCACGCCCCGGAGCAGGTCCTAGCCGCATTACACGCCGGCTTCGGTGGAGTCCGTGTGCTGGTGGTCGGCGATCTGATGCTCGACCGCTACCTATGGGGCCAGGTCGGGCGCATCTCGCCGGAGGCACCCGTGCCGGTCCTCCATCTCGCGCGCGAGAGCGAGAGCGCGGGTGGTGCGGCCAATGTCGCGCGCAATCTGATCGGCCTCGGCCTTGAGGTCAGCATCGCCGGAATCACCGGTGCCGACGAGGATCGCCAGCGCCTGTTGCGGCTGCTCGCCGGACAGGGCGCGGACACCAGCGCCGTGCTCGCCGATCCGAGCCGCCCGACCACCACCAAGACCCGGGTGCTCGGCAATCATCAACAGATGCTGCGCATCGATGCCGAGCGGCTCGCGCCCCTGAGTGCCGAGCTTGAAGACCGGCTCTACGCGCTGATCGAGCCCCAACTGCACCAGGCCAAGGTGCTGCTGCTCTCGGACTACGCCAAGGGGGTGCTCTTTGGCGGCCTCTGTGGGCGCTTGATTGAGGCTGCCCGCGCGTTGGGCTTGCCGGTGCTGGTCGATCCCAAGGGCCGCGACTTCAGTCGCTATCTCGGCGCCAGCCTCATCACCCCAAACCGAGACGAACTGGCTCAAGCCGCTGGCGCCGACCCTGCCGACATCGACCAACTGAGCGCCAGCGCCGAGCGGATGCGCGCTGACCTCGGGCTCGAGCGCCTGGTGCTGACCCTCGGCGAGCTTGGCCTGCTGGTCGTCGAGCCCGAGGCGCGTACCCGCCTCCCGGCCATCGCGCGCGAGGTCTTCGACGTCTCCGGCGCGGGCGATACCGTGATCGCCACGCTTGCCGCCGGGCTCGCGGCGGGCCTGGACCCGATCGACAGTGCCATCCTCGCCAACCTCGCTGCTGGGGTGGTCGTGGCGAAGGTGGGCACCGCTGCGGTCTCGCTGAGCGAACTCGAACACGCCATCAGCGATCAGGCCGCCCTCGAGCAAGCGGCCAAGCTCTGCGGCCTAGCGGAGCTGCAAGCGCGGGTGCGCGCCTGGCAGTCGCGCGGTGAGCGCGTCGTCTTCACCAACGGCTGTTTCGATCTGCTGCACGCCGGCCATGTCACCTATCTGGAGCGCGCGCGCCGGCACGGCCAGCGCTTGGTCATCGGCCTCAACAGCGATCGTTCGG
Source organism: Halochromatium sp. NSM3 (assembly GCF_059621085.1). Lineage (NCBI taxonomy): Bacteria > Pseudomonadati > Pseudomonadota > Gammaproteobacteria > Chromatiales > Chromatiaceae > Halochromatium > Halochromatium sp. NSM3. The sequence goes on from NZ_JCAQIA010000025.1 coordinate 45,870, forward strand.
TGCGCGCGCTCAAGGGGCCGGAACGTCCGCTGATCGGCGGGCAGGATCGCGCCCGGGTGCTGGCCGCCTTGGCTGCGGTCGATGCCGTGGTGCTCTTCGATGAGGAGACCCCGCTCGCGCTGATCGAGACCCTGCGCCCGGATGTGCTGGCCAAGGGCGCGGACTATCGGCCCGAGCAGGTCGTCGGCGCCGAGCAAGTGCGCGGCTGGGGCGGCGAGCTGGTGCTTATACCGCTGCTCGAGGAGCGCAGCACCACTGGCATCATCCGCCGCATGCAACGCTAAACCTGCCGCGACTGTTCACCAAGGATGCCTTCGCCTCGTCCGCCGCATGCAGCGCTAAGCCGTCAGACTCGCTATCCAGCCGAACAGTCCCAATAGCGCCGCGTAGCGCGCGCCCTTGCCGATCCAGGTCAGCACGAAGAACAGGTCGAAGCGCACGCGCATGATGCCGGCGATGAAGGTCAGCGCGTCGCCGCCCACCGGCAGCCACGCCAGCAATAACGACCAAACGCCCCAGCGCTGATACCAACGCTGGGCCATCCCCAACTTGTTCGGCTTGAACGGAAACCAGCGTCGATCCTGAAACCGCAGCAGCCAGCGCCCCATCGCCCAATTCACGGCCGCGCCCAGGGTATTGCCGGCCGTGGCCCAGAACCAAAGCGCGAATAGGTCATATCCTTGCGCCTGCAGCCCGATCAACAACGCCTCCGAATAGAACGGCAACAGCGTCGCAGCCGCGAAGGCCGCTATAAACAATCCCAGATAGGCTTCCAAGGCGTCAACGGCCCCTAGAGGAGGGCGAAGACTTGGTTAAAGACGTTCGCCGGTAACAGCAGGTGATCCGGGCACCCAGGCAACGGAACAAAACTAAAATGCCGATAGAACGTCGCCGCCGATGCGTCCTTGGCATCGACCAGGATGGCGGCAACGGCCAGGACCTGGTTGGCTTGCGCGACCTTGCGGCAGGCATCGGAGAGCAAAATCGAGCCCAGCCCTCGGCCCTGAAAACGCTGATCAACGGCCAAGCGTCCGAGTAACGCAATAGGTACCGGATAGCGGGGCAGTTTGCGCGCCATCTCGGGCGGCAACGGCTTGGGTAAGCACGAAGGCCGACAGATTGGTGCGCGTGTAGCCGGCGGCTTTGTCCAGCAACTGTCGGGTTCGCTCGTCGCAGCGGATGTGAAGACGGCTATCTTTGGTCGCGGGCTGGTTCATAAGCAAATAACAGGGCTGAGAAGAGAAGAGGGTTGGCATTGTGTGCCGAATGTGCGTACATCAAAAGTCCCAATCCGACTGCCAGACTGTGGCAGGCGTCACGAACGGTGGCGAGCACGGCAGTCTCCTTTATCCATGAAAGATCGCCGGAGGTCGAGGAGGCGATGCGAACGAGGCAAAACGGGCTGCTGCTGGTCGAACTGAGCCTGACGCCCTGGGGCGAGCGGCAAGCCGCGCTGCTGGCGTTGTTGCCGACCGAGGAACAGGCGCGCATCCAGCGTTATCGGCAGGATCAGGATCGCAATCGCGGCCTGGTCGCGGCGCTGTTGCCGCGATTGCTGATCGCCCGGGAAACGGGTCAGCCGCTGGCCGCGATTCGGTTCGCGCGCGGTGAGCGCGGTAAACCCTATTATCCCGACGATTCGACCCTGCATTTCAATCTCTCGCACTCCGGTGTCCATGTTGCACTAGCCGTCGGTCCCGAGGCTGTGGGGGTCGATGTCGAGCAGCTCCGTCCGGCGCGCGACTGGGAGGCGATCGCCCGGCGCTTCTTTGCCGCCGATGAGCAGCGGTGGCTCGCGCGGTTCGGGGACTCCGAGCGACAAGCACGCTTTTTCGAGCTTTGGAGCCGCAAGGAAAGTCTGCTTAAGGCCACCGGCGATGGCTTGGCGGGCGCCTTGTCCTCCTTCAGCGTCATCCCGGAGGCGGATACGCTCATCAGGTTTCGCGGCATCTCTTGGAATCTGCGCTCCTATCAAGGCATCCCCGGCTGCGCCTTGGCCCTCTGCGCACGCGCGCCTGGATTGCCAGCGCCGCTGCGGGTCGAAACCAGCGTCGAAGACCTCATCGAGCGTACCTCGGTCGCCGTGGACGCGCTCGCGCGAGTTGCAGACGATAGGTCGGCGCCTTAGGCTGCGGACATCGCCACTCACAACATCGGCCCGAGCCGAGCACGGATTGACAACGATGACAACACACGAGGCACTGAGGATGCCGCCGCTGACCAAGACCGCCGAGGGTCACGAGCGGCGCGTCGGGGTCGAGATCGAGTTCAGTGGCCTGACCATCGCCGAGACCGCCGATCTGTTGCGCGCGGTGTTATTCGGCGCCGATGGGGGCGAGCTGCTCCACCCTGGTCGCTACGAAATCGCATTGCGCGGTGATCCGGCCGGCGATTGGGTGGTGGAGCTGGACTTCGCCTTCCTCAAATCCATGGGCCGGCGTGAGCGTGCCGACGATGACCTCGGCGATGCGGTTGAAGGGCTCGCCGAGGATCTGCTGCGGATGGCCGCCGAGCGCATCGTTCCAGTCGAGATCATCAGCCCGCCGCTGCCGATGTCTCGGCTCGGCGAGTTCAACGCCGTCATCAAGCGTCTACGCACGGCCGGTGCGCGCGGCACCGCCGATGATCCGACCTACGCCTTCGGCATGCAGCTGAATCCAGAGGTGCCGGCGACCGATGTCGATTGCATCCGCCAGTATCTGCAGGCCTACCTCTGCTTGGAAGACTGGCTACGCGAGCGCGCGGCGGTTGATCTGACGCGGCGGCTGACCTTCTTCGCCGATCCTTTTCCGAAGGGCTATGTGCGCACGGCAGTGGCGCCGGACTACGCACCGAATCGCGCGCAGCTGATCGATGATTATCTGCACGCGAATCCGACCCGCAATCGCGCGCTCGATATGCTGCCGCTGTTCGCGCATCTGGACGAGGAACGGGTGAGGGCGCGGGTCAAGGACGAGCGGGTCAAGCCGAGGCCGACCTTCCACTATCGGCTGCCGAACAGTGAGGTCGATCGTCCCGACTGGGATCTGGACGTGCCCTGGAATGAATGGCTGGTGATCGAGCGGCTGGCCGCCGACCCGGCCCGGCTGGAGCACCTTTGCGCGACCTACAGCGCCTATCTAAACGACACCCTCGGGCGCCTGACCGGGGATTGGAAACAGGAGTGCCAGCAATGGCTGAACGAGAACAGCCTCCTCTGATCGCAGTGACCGGGCCGACACGCGGCTCGCACGCGCCGAAGATTCTGGTCCAGCTCGCGCTGCGATGGGCCGGCGCGCGTGCCAAGTTGCTCACGCCGGCGGACCCCAAGCCCGAGGTGCAAAAGACGGCTGATGGGGTCGTCATCACCGGCGGCCATGATATCGATCCGGTGCTCTACGCTGCCGCGCCCGAGGTCATGCCCAAGTACGACCCCGAGCGCGATGCGCTGGAATCGGCGGTGATCGACCGTGCCCTCGCGCGCGGCCTGCCGCTACTCGGCATCTGCCGCGGCGCCCAGCTACTGAATGTGCGCCTCGGTGGCAACCTGTTCCAAGAACTGCGCTCGTTTCGCATGCACACCTCCAACCGCTGGACCATCCTGCCGCTCAAGACCCTCTGTGTCGAACCGGGCAGCGAACTCGAGCGCCTCCTAGGCAGCGATCGCGCGCGCATCAATAGTCTGCACAATCAAGGCATCGACCGCATCGGCGAAGGTCTGGTCGTCGCCGGGCGTGATCTCGACGGCATCGTGCAGGCGGTCGAGGCGCCGATGCACGCGTGTTTGCGCGGCGTGCAATGGCACCCGGAGTTTCTGCTCTACAACCGCGGCCAGCGTCAGCTGTTCAAGACGCTCGTCGAGGCTGCGCGGGCGCGTGCCGGATGCTAGCGAGGCCGCGCCTTCCCCATATCACCCCCAGCGCCGCTCTCGGTGTCAACCCCCACTATCACCCTCGGTGATGATGCGTAGATCCGAATGCACCAGCGTGCGATGCACGGGGCAGCGCTCGGCGACTTTCAGCAGCTTGGCCTGCTCGGCCGCGCTCAGCGCGCCCGTCAGGTTGATGCGCTGCACGATCCGCTGCGGCTCATGCTGGGCGCCCTTGCCGCCGCTGTTGGTGCTCGTACTGCCGTCCGTGCCGCCCTCGGCCTCAGGCTCCAAACGCTCATGTCGCAGTCGGACCTCGATATCGTCCAGCGCCATGTCCTTGCGCGTGGCCACCATGCGGAGCGTCATTGAGGTACAGGCACCGAGCGCCATCAACAGCAGCTCATAGGGATTCGGCCCCAGATCGGAGCCGCCCGCTGCGCGCGGCTCGTCGGCCAGCAGTTGATGGCGCGCCGCGTAGAGACCGCGCAGGAAGGCCTGATCGCGCTCCGTGATCAGCACCTCGCCGGCCTCGACCGTTGGCGCCGTGCCAGCGCCGGCTTCCTCCTGATGTCGGCGCAGTCCCAGATAGCGGCTGGCCCAGGCCACCAGGGTCTCGGCGACGTACTCGGAATCCTCGCGATCGGAGAGCATGTGATCGGCATGATCGAGCGAGATAAAGCTCTTCGGATGCAGGGCTGCGCGATAGATCTTGGCCGCCTCATCGATCTCGACGATCTCATCGACCGGCGAGTGGAACACCAACAAGGGGCGCTTCAGCCGGCGGATATGCTCGGCATCGGCATAGTGCTCCAGATCCTTGAGGAACTGTCGGCGGATGCGAAAGCGCCGGCGTCCGATCTTGACCTCGGCCTCGCCGGTGGCCTCCATCTCGCCGCGCACCCCGCTGAACAGGTGCTGGACATGGCCGGGTGTGGCCGGCGCGGCGATGGTCACCACGGCCTGCACCGAGGGCAGTTGCCTGGCGGCAGCGAGCACCGCCGCGCCGCCCAGGCTATGGCCGATCAACAGCGCTGGCGCCTCGTAATGGGCCTCGAGCGCGGCAGCGGCGGCGAGCAGATCCTGGACATTGGACGAGAAGTTGGTGTTGGCGAAGTCGCCATCGCTGTTGCCCAGGCCGGTGAAATCGAAGCGCAGCACCGCGATCCCGCGTTCGGCCAGCGCGCGGGCGATGCGCGTCGCCGCCGCGATATCCTTGCCGCAGGTGAAGCAATGGGCGAACAACGCATAGCGGCGCGTGTCGAGCCCAGCCGGCGGTGTCTCGAGCAGCCCGGCCAAGCGGTGCCCATCCTGATTGTCGAAATCGACGCGAATGCGTGCCATAAAAATCGCTCGAGCTATGCTAGACGGTGATTGTGCCTGCCTATACTGTAGCCAGGTGTGCAGCGCATCAACGTGTCAAGTCCCGTGAGATTGCTAGGATCAGCCCTTTTAAGGTGATTCTAACCTATTGTGATCTATAGTCATCTTCTAGCGACCCTGGAGCTGATGACCGGATGTTTGACGGTATCCTGCAACGCTTTGCCGAGCGCGCGCCCGCGCGCGTGATGGTGCGCGGACTGCT
>NZ_JCAQIA010000080.1:0-2593 GCF_059621085.1 Halochromatium sp. NSM3
GCATCGCGAAACGTGCCGAAATCGATGATCTTTCACTGTCGCGGGCGAAGCCGGATTGCGTGGATGCTAGCAAGGTCTTCAGCGCCAGGCGGCCCGCAAGTACGTTGCGATCCCTAAACCTTTAGGCCAAGCCCGGTATTGAACACCGGCGGCGCTTCCTGAGTACTGAAGACAGCACGTTGGGCGCGGGACCGATCCCCGCCCAGCACTGATCTCCACTATTAGGATGCCGCAACGATGCCCCACACCACCTCTCTCTTACGCCGCCCCGAAGTCGAACGCCGCATTGGCCGCTCCCGCGCCAGTGTCTATGCTGATATCGCCGCTGGCGTGCTGCCGCCGGCACCAGACGGCGCCTGCGTGCCTTTGGCCGTCGCCTGGCCGAACGGGAGGACGGCAGAGACCCTGCTGAACTGATTGAGCGCGCACAGGCTGAACTGGATGCCCTGGTCTCCGAAGGACCGAGGATCGAGACCCGACCACCGCCACGCCGCGTGCTGATCCCGTCCGATGTGGAGATCGCCAGCGCGACGCTAGCGCCGCGTTGCATCGTGGACCGCTACCTGTATGCCGACGTGGCGCAAGTGATTGCTCCCGTTGGCACTGGCAAGACCACCCTGCTGCTCTACGAGGCGGCAATGATCGCGCTCGGCGCGCCGCTCTGGGGCCTGAGGATCGAGCAACCCGGCTGGACGCTGTTCGTGACCGCTGAGGACCGCCGCGAGCGCCTCCTGGCACGCCTGCGCGAGATTGTGGCCGCACTTGAGCTGTCCGAGGCCCAGCGCCGCTGCGTGTTTGACAGCGTGATCTTTTGGGATATCTGTGGCTCAAGCCTAAAGCTGGCACAGTTGATCCAGGGCAATGTGGTGCTCACGCGCCTCGTAGATGACCTGGGCCGCGCCCATCGCGAAGACCGCCCGGCGGTGGTGACCTTCGATCCGTTGGTGTCGTTCGGCGCCAGTGAGCAGGCCGTGAATGACAACGAACAGGCCCTGATCACCTCCGCTCGACGCATTGTTCGCACCCTGGACTGTTGCGTGCGTTTCGTTCACCACACGGGTAAGGCGAATGCCCGCGCCGCGACCCTGGACCCGTACAGTGGCCGAGGGGGATCGGCGTTAGCCGACGGCTCGCGCATGACCACCGTCCTCCAAGCCTGGAATCCCGATGACGAGAGCCACCTGCGCCCGCCACCCGGCTGCAAGCCCGATCCCGAGAGCAGCCTCATGATCCTGCCCAGGGCTAAGCTGAGCGATGCGCCGCCCAATCTGCCGGAACTCTGGATCAAGCGCACGGGCTACGCTTTCGAGAGCTTCGTGGAGCTGAAGCGCTCGCCGGAGGAGGTGCTCGATCAGCCCGGTGCGTTGCGGCGCGATGGGCGTGTTAAGACAGAACGTCACGGGTGAACGACCAAACGCTGACCATCATCCCGATCGATCTTCAGTGCTGCTCGGCGGCTCAAAGAGCCGTGGCTCCTTCTGTTCCGTCGCTCTCCACCCGATGACGCGCAATCCCCGCTAAAAATGCCTCGATATTCGCTGCGATCTCCTCCACCACGCGCTGCCGTGCCTCGCGGCTGGCCCAGGCGATATGCGGCGTGACGATCAGGTTGGGGATGTCCGGGGCTAGCAGCGGATTGCCCCCACGCGGCGGCTCGGTGCTCAACACATCGACGCCGGCGCCACCGATGGCGCCAAGGCGCAGGGCCTCGGCCAGCGCCAATTCATCGACAATACCGCCGCGAGCGGTATTGATCAGCAGGGCGTCGCGACGCATCAGCCCCAGCTCGCGTGCGCCGATCAGGCCGCGTGTGGTGTCGGTGAGCGGGCAGTGCAGGCTCAACACATCGACCTGCGGCAACAGCTGCTCGAGCACCACTCGGCCATCGCGCGCAGCGCCACTAGGCGCGATCTGCGCATCGCCGAGGTGCTCTAGAGTCTGGGTCGGTTCCGTCTGCGGATAACGTCGCCAAGCGCCGCACACGCGGTCCAACGGGGATAGATCAAGGTCGCCTTGGTCAATGGTCGCCAGATCCAATAAAACGCCGTTTAGCGGTGACATCAGGGGACTCGTCGCGGGGATTCAAGACGCGATCATCGCATGGCCAAACAGATCACAGCCATCCATCGCGATGATGGGTTGTGAGGAGATTGCGCCGTCGGCCAGGTCGTCCGCATAACGCTCGATCAGTTGCGCCATCAAGGCAATGCGATGCGCGGCCGGTACGTCCGGCAGACGCACGATCCCGCGTATGCGGTTGGTTCTGAAAGAACACGAGCAGACCGAAATCGCTGCGCACGCCGACAGGCTTACTGCGCACCGACCTTGCCGTTCAGACTGACCCCGGGGCTTCGTACTCCCGACAGATGCGGGTGACGTCATCGGCGGAGAGCGGCTCGCCCGTGAGGCCACAGCGGTAGCCGCCCGCGCGGCGCTCGTTAAAGCGGCATCCGCTGCAAACGCCAAAGACGCGTCGGCCGTGGGCGACCTGAAGCGCCCGCAGAAGCTCGGTAAGCCCTTCGTCTAGCGCCAAACGGGCCGTCTCGTCGAGGTCCGCCACGGCCTGGCTACTTCGCTGCTCCCGCGTCGTCAG
>NZ_JCAQIA010000081.1:0-2524 GCF_059621085.1 Halochromatium sp. NSM3
CGCTTTGAGCGGCTCACGCATTCAAAGCCCCCGGCTTTGCCGGGGGATGGTTACTCAATCAAGATTGATCGCACCTTCGTGCGCGCCTTGCCAGATGACGCGCAAGACTTGGCACTATGCCGGGCGGTCGTGCAAATCGGCTTGAGCATGGGGCTTGAGCATGGGGATGCGCGTCCTCGCCGAGGGCTGCGAAACGCAGGCCCATGTTGACTGCCTGATCGCTTTGGAGGTCAATGCCTTGCAGGGCTATTACTACGGCAAGCCGGTACCGGCTGAGGACTTCCCGGACGCGGTGGCCGTTGATTAAAGAGCGGCCTGTTCATCTAAAACAGTGACCCTCAGCATGACGTTGCGACGACCCAGCCTCTTGTGACTGCTGGCCCTGACCAGTGCTGTCGCGCCGGCGGAGCCGCTGGCCGATGATCCTCCGTTCACCGATACCACGAAGCGTTCAATCGAAATCGAGCACGGGATGAACATTCCGTGACGATGCCGTCTGCTCAGGGCCGCGAGGTGATCGAGTGGGATTCTTTAAGCTGCTGTTTTTAAAGCTTTTTAATGGTTTTTCAACCTTGGCACGGGTGCTGCTTACTTATCGGGTAAGTCCGGCAAACGCCGGGCCGTTCAACCCAACCGCAGTCCAATCAGGAGCACATCCCATGAAAACATTGACCACCACACTCGCCGCCACCCTCTTCACCGTTGCCGCCAGTGGCGTGAGCGCCGCCGAGGTCTACCAGGGACTCGGCGCCGGCCATCCGGATCTGTCCAGCCATCCGCTGGGGATCGAGGACGGTTTCGGTGTGAGCGCCGTGCAGCCGGGCGTCGGCAGCCAGATCGATCGTTACCAGGGCATTGCCGATGGCAACTCGGATCTGTTCAACCTCCGCATCGACGGGCCGTCTACCAGCAGCAAGCGGCCGAACATCTACGGCGCCGCCACGGGCAATCCGGATCTGTCGTTCTGATCGCGACGACACCATCGAACCGGCCCCCGCGCGGGGCCGTCATCGTGGCGGGGCCGCTTAACCTGGCGGCCCCACCTTAATCACTATTGTAGCATCCTTGAGGTGGCCTTCTTTCGTCACAACGTCGCTTGCTGTGAGACAGCACTTTGAGCCAAGACATGCTGCGCAATACCCACGATACCTACGGCCTCGTTGCCGTTACCCTGCATTGGCTGGTGGCGGTGGTGGTCCTAAGCCTCTTCGCTCTCGGCCTCTGGATGGTCGAGTTGACCTACTACGACGACTGGTACCGCACCGCGCCGGCGACCCACAAGGCCGTCGGGGTGCTGCTGTTCATCACCGTGACGCTGCGCCTGGGCTGGCGCTTGGTGGGCCCGCAGCCGGCGCCATTGGCAACGCACTCGATGCTGGAACGGCGGATCGCGAGTCTCGCCCATGTGTTGCTCTATGGGCTGCTATTCGCGGTGATGCTGAGCGGCTATCTCATCTCGACCGCCGACGGACGCGCCATTGACGTCTTCGGCCTATTCCGCGTGCCGGCCCTGATCACCGACGTGCCGAATCAGGCCGATGTTGCCGGCGAGTTCCACTTGATACTCGCCATCTCGCTGGTGTCCCTGGCCGGTATCCACGCGCTGGCTGCGCTCAAGCATCACCTGGTCGACCGGGATCGCACCCTGCTGCGAATGCTGGGACGAGGATCAGCTTCCAAGAAAGACGCGCTGATGCGGCCCCAATCCAATTCGACGTGACCACGCCTGTCATAACCACCCGATGATCCACCCAACCCACGGCCAACAGGAGAATGAACATGCCCAGGCCCATATCCAAGACCCTGATCGCCCTGAGCCTGACCGGTGCGCTGTTGCTGCCCGCTGTCGCCGCCGCCGAGGTCGAGGAATACGTGATCGATACCGAAGACGCGCATGCCTTCGTCCAGTTCCGCATCCAGCATCTGGGCTACAGCTGGCTCTACGGCCGCTTCAACGAATTCGACGGCCGCTTCAGCTATGACACCGGGGACCCGGACAACGCCAGCATCGAGGTCGAGATCGAGACCGCGAGCCTGGACTCCAATCACGCCGAGCGCGACAAGCACCTGCGTGGAGATGACTTCCTGGACGTGGACCGCTATCCGCAGGCGACCTTCAAAAGCACCGCCGTCGATCTCGACGAGGACGGCACTGGCACCGTCACGGGCAACTTTAGCTTCCATGGAGTCACCAAGCCGATCACCCTCGACGTGGAACAGATTGGCGCCGGACCCGATCCCTGGGGCGGGTATCGCCGTGGTTTCCAGGGCACGACCCGCTTCCCGTTGAAGGACTTCGGCATCGACTATGACCTGGGGCCCGCCTCGCAGGAGGTCGAGATCATCCTCTCCATCGAGGGCGTGCGGCAGGACGGATAGTGTTCCGTGATCTGATCGGTGGTACAGCCATGAACCAGGATGCAAGACAGCGCGCCTGGCGCCTGCTGGAGGAATCCGTGGTCACCTACCGCGGCGAGCCGGTCGGGACTGTCGCCGCCCATGATCCCGAGACCGAGGCGCTCAA
>NZ_JCAQIA010000026.1:0-48839 GCF_059621085.1 Halochromatium sp. NSM3
TCGGGTAAGTTCCGACCTGCACGAATGGCGTAACGATGGCGGCACTGTCTCCACCAGAGACTCAGTGAAATTGAAATCTCGGTCAAGATGCCGAGTACCCGCGGCTAGACGGAAAGACCCCGTGAACCTTTACTACAGCTTTGCACTGGACTTTGAACCTACTTGTGTAGGATAGGTGGGAGGCTTTGAAGCGGCGACGCCAGTTGCTGTGGAGCCAACCTTGAAATACCACCCTGGTATGTTTGAAGTTCTAACCTAGGCCCGTGATCCGGGCCAGGGACAGTGCATGGTGGGTAGTTTGACTGGGGCGGTCTCCTCCCAAAGAGTAACGGAGGAGCGCGAAGGTACCCTCAGCGCGGTCGGACATCGCGCAGTGCGTGCAAAGGCGTAAGGGTGCTTGACTGCGAGACAGACACGTCGAGCAGGTGCGAAAGCAGGTCTTAGTGATCCGGTGGTTCTGTATGGAAGGGCCATCGCTCAACGGATAAAAGGTACTCCGGGGATAACAGGCTGATACCGCCCAAGAGTTCACATCGACGGCGGTGTTTGGCACCTCGATGTCGGCTCATCACATCCTGGGGCTGAAGTCGGTCCCAAGGGTATGGCTGTTCGCCATTTAAAGTGGTACGCGAGCTGGGTTTAGAACGTCGTGAGACAGTTCGGTCCCTATCTGCCGTGGGCGTTGGAGATTTGAGGGAAGCTGCTCCTAGTACGAGAGGACCGGAGTGGACGTACCCCTGGTGTTCCGGTTGTCACGCCAGTGGCATTGCCGGGTAGCTACGTACGGACGGGATAACCGCTGAAAGCATCTAAGCGGGAAGCCCCTCCCAAGATGAGATCTCCCTGGGCACTCGATGCCCCTGAAGGTCCGTCGTAGACCACGACGTTGATAGGCGGGATGTGGAAGCCGGGTAACCGGTGAAGCTAACCCGTACTAATTGACCGTGCGGCTTGACCATATAACACCCAAACATTTTGGACTGCTGAGCGCACACCGCTCGCTCCTCCACGATCTCACCGAACAACAGGCCATCGGCCCTCCAGCCAATGTGCCTCCGCTTTTCCTGGCGGCCAAAGAGCACTGGAACCACCTGATCCCATACCGAACTCAGCAGTGAAACGGTGTATCGCCGATGATAGTGTGGGGCCTCCCCATGCGAAAGTAGGTCATCGCCAGGGTTTATTTGGCCTAAGTGCCTAAAAAGCCCATCTGCATCCTTGCAGGTGGGCTTTTTTATTGTCTGATGGTAACTACTCAGCCACTAGATATTGATGTCTTTGGTTTCAGGAATGCTGCATGTTGTGCTGGAAGTCTCTCCAGCGTGGGTATCTGTAGGTGCTTTTGGAAATAAGACCGCACTCTACAAGCGGTAGAATCCACGCAAGCATATGTTAAATATGAAATTAAGTTATCCACAGGTAGCCTGAGTAGTAACACCTGGTCAAGGGAGTTTCCTCGCGTCATGCGGGGTCGGATTGAAAGACTTCGATCATGCTGCGTTGATCGAATCCGATGCCTGTTCGGGGAGAGCGATGATGCCGGTCTGTCTTAAGAGCGCATCGATGCTTGGCTCGCGTCCGCGAAAAGCGACATAGAGTTCCATAGGCTCGGCTGAACCTCCTCGCTCGAGGATCTGTTCTCGGAAAGCGCGTCCGCTAGCCGCATCGAGAATCCCACGTTCCTCGAACAATGAAAACGCATCGGCGGCGAGCAATTCAGCCCATTTGTAGCTGTAGTAGCCGGCTGCGTAACCACCGGCGAAGATGTGTGAAAAGCCATGAGCGAAGCGGTTGAATGCCGGTGACTGAATGGGAGAGAGTTGGCCTCTGACCTCGTCGAGAATCTGCTGCAGGCGACTGCCTTGAGCAGGGTCGTACTCGAGGTGAAGCCGAAAGTCGAAGAGAGCGAATTCGAGCTGCCGCACGGTGTGCATGGCTGACTGGAAATTGCGCGCCGCACGCATCCGCTGATAGAGCGATTCAGGCAGCGGTTCATTTGTTTCCCAATGATAGGCAAAGAGGTCAAGTGCCTCACGCTCCCAACACCAGTTTTCAAGAAATTGACTAGGGAGTTCAACGGCATCCCAGGGAACGCCGTTGATGCCGGCAACCGCAGGATAGTCAACCCGAGTGAGCATGTGGTGGAGTCCATGCCCGAACTCGTGGAACAAGGTTTGCACCTCATCATGGGTCAGCAGCGTTGGCTGATCCTTCACCGGTGGTGTGAAGTTACACACGAGGTAGGCTGTTGGCAGTTGGCGGCGGCGTGCACTGATCAGCCGATTGGTGCAAACGTCCATCCAGGCACCACCGCGTTTTTTCTGCCTCGAGAACGGGTCCAGGTAGAACTGGGCGATGCGTTCGCCATGATCATCGGCGATCTGATAGAACCGGACATCAGGGTGCCAGGTGTCAGCTTCGCCAACCGCCGAGGTGATGCGCACCCCGAACAGTCGTTCGGCCACTTGGAACATCCCATCGAGGATGCGATCGAGCGAAAAGTAGGGTTTGAGTTCCTCATCGCTGATGGCGTGCTGCGATTGGCGCAGACGTTCCGACCAGTAGGGGATATCCCAGGCCTCAAGCGCAGGGCCGTCATTGGCGCCGGCGAAGGCCTGTAGCTGTTCGAGTTCGCGCCGCGCTTGTGGTGCGCAACGGCGGGCGAGATCCTCCAGAAAACCCATGACCTCATCGCTCGAGCGGGCCATTTTTGGCTCCAGCGAGACTTGAGCGAAGTTGCTGAAGCCGAGCAGGTTGGCCTGTTCGTGGCGCAATGCCAGCAGGTCTTCGATGATGGGCGTGTTATCCCAGCGGCTGGCATGCGGGCCCTGATCGGAGGCGCGGGTCGTATAGGCCTCATACAGCTCGCGTCGGAGTTCGCGGCAATGGGCGTACTTCATCACCGGCAGATAGGACGGTGAGTCTAGGGTCAGCACCCAGCCCTCGAGATCGCGTTCGACGGCCAGGTGCCGGGCAAGCTGACGCGCCGACTCCGGCAGTCCTGCGAGATCGGCCTCATCGCGCAACTGCTTATGCCAGCCATTGGTGGCATCGAGCAGGTTCTCCTCGAAGCGGCTTGCGAGTCGTGAGAGTTCGGCGTTGATCGCTTTGAAGCGGGCCTTGGCATCGGGTGGTAGATCAACCCCGGCGAGGTGCATGTCGCGCAAGGCATGAGCAAGCATCATGCGTTGTGCGGGGTCGAGCGCATCAAAGTCATAGACCTGTTTATAGCCGCGATACAGCAACTCGTTATGGCCCACCTCGCTGCCATACTCGCTGAGCTTCGCAAGGCAGGCATTATAGGCCGCCCGCAGCGCGTCCGAACTCATGACCGCGTTGAGATGGCTCACGGGCGACCAAGCGCGCGCTAGTCGATCGTCTTCCTCCTCGATCGGTTGCACGAATGAGTCCCAGGTTGCGGTATCAGGGCTCTCGGTGAGCCGGTCGATCAGGCGCCGGCCATCGGCGATCAAGGTCTCGATCGCGGGTTCGACATGCTCGGGTCGGATGCGGGTGAACGCCGGGTGGGGCTGATCGTCGAGAAGCGGATTGTCCATAGGTCAGAAAACGGGTTGCTGGGCGCTGTGTGGCGTCCTCGGTGTTGATGCAGATGCCGGTTCAGGACGGCGGTTTCAAATCCGCTCAATTGGAAAGAAAGCCGCTATTCTCAATATCGGGCACCCGGCCGCTGCGCAGCATCCGCAGCTGATCGGTTTTTGGACGCGGCTTGAACAGTCTGGGCACGCACAGATAGTGGCGCCAGAGTTCATGGCGAACCGTCTCGGTCCCGGCTATGCCGATCGCTTGCCAGTCGTCGCCGGCGTGGGCTGTCTGGAAGGTTTGGTCCTGGCCGAAGGCATAGATCCGAAAGACGCCGTTTGGGGTACAGCGAATGCCTTCGAAGGTCAGGTTACGCGCACCGGTGCGCGATTCGGCGATGAGGGTGTAACGCACGACGCCATCGCTCCCTGTCGCCAGACTGGCCGGATCGAGAAAGTAGGTGAAGCGCTCGTCGGGACGATCCAGCGGGATCTCGATCAGGTTGCTCGCTTGGGGCCACGTTGGGAGATTCACGGGGCCTTCCTGCCACTTGGCGCCCGGCTTGACGCTCTTGGGCACGATCTCCTCGGGGCCGAAGACAAAAGGCGATTCGGCGCTGGCTGAACCAACCGTGGTCAGCAGGGCCAAGACAACAACGAGTTTCAGTAAGCGCATGTTTGGAAAGGGAGCGATCGCTTGGGCTAGGGGCGGACACATCGGTCGAGGTCAGAGGGCGGGGTCAGGGCGCGGCATCACAAAGAGGTCGGGAACCACGGCGCCTGTCCAGGGTCATGGTAGCATTTAGTGAATGCACCACAACCTAGGGGAACCAGGATAGCGCGATGACCAATGTAAGGAGTTATCAAGGGCTCGAGCCGCGGGTAGCGGCCGATGCCTGGATCGATGAGACGGCTGTCGTCATTGGTGATGTTCAGATCCGAGGGCAAGCCTCTGTCTGGCCGAATGCGGTGCTGCGCGGGGATATCCACCGCATCTACATCGGCGCCGGAAGCAATGTGCAGGATGGCTCGGTGCTTCATGTGTCCCATGACAGCCGCTTCCTGCCGGGCGGCGCCCCAACCATCGTCCACGAGCGCGTCACCATTGGCCACCACGCCACCCTCCACGGCTGCGAGGTGCATGATCATTGCCTGATTGGCATCGGTGCCAGGGTTCTGGACCGGGCGGTGCTGCGTCCGCGCCTGATGTTGGCGGCCGGAGCCGTGGTGCCGCCGGGTAAGATCCTGCAAAGTGGTTTCATGTACATCGGGGCGCCCGCCAAGCCGGCACGAACGTTGACCGACCTCGAACTCGAATACCTAGACTACGCCGCGCAGCATTATATCGAACTCGCGATCAGCCATCGGGCAACTGCGGTTTGAGCCCATGCGTGTCGGCGATGAGGTGGCCGTCGCCTTGACTTGCGCATCCTCATGGTGCCAATGGTCGAATGCACGGACACTAGCCCGTATCGAGTGCCAAGGGCTCTGGCGACTTTCCCCATAGCGCATGGCCTGCCTCTGTTCGCCGCTAATCGATCGCCTGATGTCGAAGTCCATCCCTATCATTACGATCTTGCTGTTGAGCGCTTTGCTGCTCTGGCTCCTGTTGGCGTGGAACCCCGTGTCGACCCAGTCCAGCAGCCATGAACCGCTTGGCCTGGCTGACGAACCAGCGGGGGGGGATTTTCAGCTGACATCAGCGCAGGGCGCGCTGGCGCTCTCGGATCTACGAGGCAAGGTGGTGTTACTGTATTTCGGTTATGCTAGCTGCCCGGATATCTGTCCGACCAATCTTGCCATCATCGCGCTCGCGTTACGCGAGTTGACGCCGACGGAGCGAGAGCGGGTTCAGGCCATCTTCGTGAGCGTCGACCCACAACGGGACACCCCCGAGCGTTTGGCCGAGTATGTGGGGTATTTTCATCCCAACATCATCGGCGTCACGGGAACGGACCAAGCGCTGGCCGCCGTCGCCAAACAGTACGGGGCCGCCTACCAGCGCACGGAGGCGAGCGACTCGGCAATGGGCTATGTGATCGACCACTCGGCCCACAGCTATGTGATCGATGAGACCGGCTCGCTGGTGCAAGTGCTCGATCACGCGACACCCGCCGAAGAGATCGTCGCCGCCCTGCGCCGCGCGCTGAATGAGCCTGATCCGCTCTAGCTTCGATTCAGGGTCGCGCGGGCGCCAGCGCGTTGACCTAAATCGTTAATCTCTGATATATATAGCCGGATTTGCATGGTCAAGGCTTAAGCCGGTGGCCCGCTATCCACGAATATCGACGCAACGGTAGTGACTATGAAGACATCGCTGATCGCCGGAATCTTTTCCTCCGCCATGCTCACCCTCGCCGGCACCGGTGCCGTGTCGGCCTCCGGGCTATCGACCGACGTCGGCGGTGACGCAGCCAAAGGTAAAGAGAAGGCCGGACAGATCTGCCAAGCTTGTCATGGTCTTGACGGCAACGGCATCCCCGGTCAGCCGGTCTGGCCAAAGCTAGCCGGCCAGCATCCGCGCTACATCTACAAGCAGCTGCAGAACTTTAAGAATAACGAGCGTTGGAATGCGCAGATGTCGCCGATGGCGATGCCGCTCAGCGATGAAGAGATGCGCAACCTGGCGGCCTATTATTCCAGCCTCGAGCAAGCCGGCGGTACCGCCGAGGAAGCCTTGATTGCCAAGGGCGAGCGGATCTACCGGGCCGGTAACCCAGATACTGGCGTTCCGGCGTGCTCCGGTTGCCATGGTCCGGCGGGTGTTGGTAGCAACCTGGCAAAGTTTCCACGGATTGCCGGGCAGTTCTCGGAATATACGACCCAAACCCTCGGGCATTTTCGCAGCACCGAGCGGGCAAACGATCCCAACGGGATGATGCGTGGCGTCGCGGCCAACCTCAAGGACGATGAGATCGAGGCCGTTGCCGCCTATATCGAGGGTCTTAACCTCTAGCCTGGCCCAAATGCGGCAGGCGAGGCAGCGGCTCGGTCGCTTTTTCCGCTGCAAAGCCAGCCGTTGTGCAAGGCTGGCCCGCCTCCCTTGCGCAGGCAGGGCGCCTCGACATCGCGAGGTAGGTGAGGCATCGAGGAGCTGCCGTGAATAGGCTGCGGCTGCTAAGCTTTAATATCCAAGCCGGCATCGAGTCGCACCGCTACCGCGACTATGTGGCCAACAGTTGGAAGCATCTGATTCCCCACGGCGGGCGCCAGCGTAACCTGGCAAGTATTGGTGCGCTGCTGCGGGGCTTCGATATTGTTGGTCTGCAAGAGGTCGATGCCGGTAGCTTGCGCAGCGCCTATATCGATCAAAGCCAATACCTCGCCCAGCAAGCTGGATACCCCTACTGGCTCTCACAGGTCAACCGCGAGCTTGGCCTGCTGGCTCGCCACAGTAATGGACTCCTGAGCCGGTTCAAGCCCGGATCGGTCATCGAGCACAAGCTACCCGGGCTGCCTGGCCGTGGCGCCATGGTCGTCGAGTTTCCGACCAGTGCCGGCGAGCCCTTCGCCGTCTGTGTGCTGCACCTTGCCTTGGGATGGCGCGCACAGCGCCGGCAGCTCGATTATCTGGTCGAGGTTGCGCGTCACTACCGGATGATCGTCTTCATGGGCGACTTCAATTGTGGCTGCGGCTCGCGGATGCTCCGGGCTGCGATTGCCACGGCCGGGCTGCGTGGCCTCGACTGCGAGTTGAAGACCTTTCCGAGCTGGCGTCCCGAGCGCAACCTTGATCATATCCTGGTCTCCCCGGAGCTGCGCATCCGGGGCGCACAGGTGCTCGATTACGCGCTTTCCGATCATCTCCCGATCAGCATGGAGGTGGCGCTTCCCACAGGGGTGTGTCTGATGAGCGCCGATACACGATTTGTCGTCCCTGCCTGATCACGATCGGATGAGAGGCCCTCGGGTGGGGCCATGCGCGACTTCAGTCCTGGATATAAAAGTAACGCCAGGGGCCAATCTCCACGCGCTCTAGCAAATTGAAGAGTACGGGTAAAGGCCGCCCCTCGCCGGGGAAGACGGGCTCGACACTGATGAACAGGCGTCCAAAACCGGCGTGGCGTCCCCAGTTCCAATGCCAACCAGGTGAGCGGGCTCCGCAGCTCATGCAGCTCAATGTGCAGCATGCGTCATCGATGTTCGCGCCGGTACTCGTACCCGCTCCCGTATCAAGCTGCTGGCGCCAGCTCGAGACGGCGTTCCGACATTCTGGACAGCGAGGTGGACGGCTATTGCGGCCGCTGCGAAGCCGTGGAACCTCGAAAGGCCCTTCAAGACCAATCGCGAACGCGTGCGGGCTTCCTGGCGCCTGGTCGAGTTGCACGGCGCAACCTGTGAAGCCGATGTATTCGAAAAGGCGCTCACCGGGCCCAAAGCGCATCGGCTTCGCGGCCTCGATGAGCCCGCCCTCATGCAGGACCGCCGATAGGCGTGACAGGCCTGCTGTGGCCATCGGGTTCTCTGGTGTCAGCAGCAGGCGGCCGTTATGGAGCCGTGGATTCATCAACAACGTGGGTTGACTGCTCATCGAGCGCGATGGCTCCTGAGCGATGCGTGCATGTGCGCTTCTGCCTTAAGAATGCGCTGAGGTCGCCGCGCGCTCAATCCCGGAGAGCGCGCGCACGGCAGCCACTGCCGCATGGCCAGCGGTGTCGATATCCGATTCCTTGCCGGAGAGTGTCAAGCGACCGAAGGCACCGACCGCACGCACATCGATCAGGGTGATATTCGCCGCCTTCTCGGCCTCATTGGCGGCATAGACGATGTAACCGGCCGGCTCGGTCTCCAAGATGAACATGCTCTGCCCGGGCAGAATCATCGAGCCACGCCGATTCTGGCGATTGATCAAGACCGTGTGATCCGGGGTCATGGCACGAATCACCTCATTCCAGGCGATGCGGCATTTCTGGCGGTCGTCCTCGCGCGCGCGCAAGGTGCGCAGGACCGCATGCCCGGCCTCCAGCACATCGCTTTGATCGCGCTGATGGATGACCATGGAGCCGAACGCGCGCTCAACGACCTGCTGCCCGAGGTGGACGCGGGTCGCCTTCAACGCAACGTCTGTCAGCCGGTGCACGGCCATGCCCGGCGAGACCTCGATCCACATGCAGGCATCGCCGGGCACGGGGAGGAAGCCTTGGGCGACGGTCCCCATGTACTCGGCAAGCTGAGGCTGGAGCGAATCGATATAGACGTAGGTGCGAAGCTTGATCATGCGGTCCCTTCCCGAGATGGGGTCAGTCGTTCCAGCGCATCGGAATCAACCCTGAATAATACCGCAAATCCCAACCACGGACCCTGGCCGGGCATCGCAGCGCATCGCCACAGGCTCGACACGCAGGCTCAGCGGCGGGCGCGAAAGAACGCGCGCAGCAGCGTGGCGCAGTCATCGGCGAGCACCGCACCCTGGCACGTGGTGCGATGATTGAAGCGGCTATCCGATGGCAGTAGATCGAACACCGAGCCGCAAGCGCCGCCCTTGGGATCGCTGGCGCCATAGATGACGCGCCGAATACGCGCATGGACGATCGCCGCCGCGCACATCGGGCAGGGCTCCAGGGTGACATAGAGGTCGGCGCCCGGTAGCCGATAGTTGGCGACATGCTGGGCTGCCGCACGCAGGGCCTGGATCTCGGCATGGGCGGTTGGGTCATGGCTTGCGATCGGTTGGTTCCAGCCCTCGCCGATGATCTCGCCGTCACGCAGGACCAGCGCTCCGACCGGAACCTCGCCGTCTTCAGCGGCCCGGGCGGCAAGCTCAAGCGCGCGCCGCATCCAGCGTTGATCCAGCCGCTGCTCATCAGCATCCAGGTTTGGGGCAGGGGTGCTTGCCTCCATTAAGGAGGATGCTTGGTCTACTCCCACTCGATGGTGCCCGGCGGCTTACCGGTGATGTCGTAGACCACGCGCGAGACCCCCGGCACCTCATTGACGATGCGGGTGCTCACTCGATCCAGGAACGGGTAGGGGAGATGGGCCCAGCGCGCGGTCATGAAATCGATGGTCTCGACCGCGCGCAAGGCAATCACATGCTCGTAGCAGCGGTTGTCCCCGACTACGCCGACCGAGCGCACCGGCAGAAAGACCGCGAACGCCTGCGAGACCTGATCGTAGAGTTCGGCGCCGCGCAGTTCCTCGATGAAGAGATGATCGGCCAACCGCAGCGTATCAGCATAGCCTTTCTTGACCTCGCCGAGGATGCGTACGCCGAGGCCGGGGCCGGGGAAGGGATGCCGATAGACCATCTCGGCCGGCAGTCCAAGCTCGATGCCGATTCGCCGGACCTCGTCCTTGAACAGCTCGCGCAGTGGCTCGACTAGGCCCAGGCGCATCCGTTCCGGCAGCCCGCCGACGTTGTGATGCGACTTGATCACCTTGGCCTTGCCGGTCTTGGCACCTGCGGATTCGATCACATCCGGATAGATGGTGCCCTGCGCCAGCCATTGGACGCCCGGCAGCTTGGCCGCCTCGGCCTCGAAGACCTCGATGAAGGTATTGCCGATGCGCTTGCGTTTTTCCTCCGGATCGCTGACGCCAGTGAGCCGATCCAGGAACTGGGCCTCGGCGTCGACGCGCAGCACGCGCACGCCCATGTGGCGGGCAAAGGTCGCCATCACCTGATCGCTCTCGCCATGGCGCAGCAGCCCATTATCGACGAAGACGCAGGTCAACCGATCGCCGATGGCGCGATGCAGCAGCGCGGCGACCACCGAGGAATCCACCCCTCCCGAGAGGCCGAGCAGCACCTCGTCGTCCCCGGTTTGAGCCTCGATGGCGGTGATCGCGTCGTCGATGATGTTGGATGGGGTCCAGAGTCGGCGACAACCGCAGATGGCATGGCAGAAGCGCTCGATGATGCGCTGACCCTGGTGGGTATGGGTCACCTCGGGGTGGAACTGCACACCATAGAACCGGCGTGTCTCATCGGCAATCCCGGCGAGCGGAGCATTGTCGGTCTCGGCAATCGCCGAGAAGCCGTCGGGGAGGGCCTCGACGCGATCACCATGGCTCATCCAGACATCCAGCAGGCCGTAGCCCTCTGGGCTGGTGTGGTCTTCGATATCGCGCAGTAGCTGCGAATGGCCGCGTGCGCGTACCTGGGCATAGCCGTACTCGCGGTGTTCTGCCGCAGCAACCCGGCCACCGAGCTGGGCGGCCATGGTCTGCATCCCATAACAGATACCAAGCACTGGCACGCCAAGCTCGAAGATCAGCGGCGCCACGCGCGGTGTCTCCAACGCATGCGCCGATTGTGGACCGCCGGAGAGAATCACCCCCGAGGGCGCGAACGCGCGCACCGCCTCGGACGGCATATCCCAGGAATGAACCTCAGAGTAGACCCCGGCCTCGCGCACCCGACGCGCGATCAGCTGCGTGTACTGCGAACCGAAATCAAGGATCAGGATGCGATCGGCATGGATATTGGGCATGGCGCTTAGTTGTCGATGCGGTAATTCGGCGCTTCCTTGGTGATCTGCACATCGTGCACGTGGGATTCACGCATCCCGGCCGCGCTCACGCGCACGAACATCGGTTTGGTGCGCATTTCCTCGATCGTTCGGCAACCGGTATAGCCCATGCTCGAGGCGAGCCCGCCGACCAGTTGCGTGGTGACGTTGAGCACGCTGCCCTTGTAGGGCACCCGCCCTTCGATGCCTTCGGGCACCAGCTTCTCCTTATCGGTCTGCTCCTGGAAGTAACGGTCGCTGGAGCCGTCCTTCTGGCCCATGGCACCGAGCGAGCCCATACCGCGATACGACTTGTACGAACGACCTTGATAGATCTCGACCTCGCCGGGCGCCTCATCGGTGCCGGCGAAAAGTCCGCCGACCATCACGCTGTAAGCGCCTGCGGCAATGACCTTGGCGACATCGCCCGAGAAGCGCAGCCCGCCATCGGCGATCAGCGGCACCCCGGTCCCTTCGAGGGCACGGTTCACGTTGCTCACTGCGGTGATCTGCGGCACGCCGACGCCAGCGACGATGCGCGTGGTGCAGATTGAGCCAGGGCCGATCCCGACCTTGACCGCGTCAGCCCCGGCCTCGACCAACGCCGTCGCCGCCTCGGCGGTGGCGATGTTGCCACCGATCACCTGCACCTCCGGAAAGTGACGCTTGATCCAGGCGACACGATCGAGCACGCCCTGCGAGTGGCCATGTGCGGTGTCCACCACCAGCACATCGACGCCGGCCTCGACCAACGCGGCGACCCGCTCGTCGGTGCCCTGACCAACAGCCACCGCAGCGCCGACGCGCAGGCGCTCATGCGCATCGCGCGAGGCCTTCGGGAAATCGGTCGCCTTCTGGATGTCCTTGACGGTGATCAGCCCACGCAGCTCGAAATCGTCGTTGACCACCAGCAGCTTCTCGATGCGATGCTGATGCAGCAACGCCACCACTTCGTCGCGGCTCGCGCCTTCCTTGACCGTGACCAGACGCTCGCGCGGGGTCATGATGGCCGAGACCGGGGCATCCATGCGCCGCTCGAAGCGCAGATCGCGGCCGGTGACGATCCCGGCCAGCCGTCTGCCCTCGGTCACTGGCACGCCGGAGATATTGTGCGCCCGCGTCAGCGCCAGCACCTCGCCGATGCTGATGTCGGGGCCGACCGTGATGGGATCGCGGATGATGCCGCTTTCGTATTTCTTTACCGCCAAGACCTCGCGCGCCTGCCGCTCGGCCGACATATTCTTGTGTACGATGCCGATACCGCCCTCCAGGGCCATCGCGATGGCCAGGCGCGATTCGGTCACCGTGTCCATGGCCGCCGAGACCAAGGGGATCTTGAGCGCGATCTCGCGCGTCAGTTGAGTGCTGAGATCCACCGCATTCGGGGTCACCGAGGAATGCGCTGGGACGAGCAGCACGTCGTCGAAGGTAAGGGCTTCCTCGAGCAAGCGCATGGCGGAACCTCGTACAGAGTGGCGTGAACGGAAGTTAACCCCCTATCATAGGAATTCAATCCAGTCTAGGCAATGACAGCACGCAAATCTCCTCCGATCACCGATTTTTCGCGCGACATCTACAGCGTCTCGCGCCTCAACGCCGAGGTGCGCGCCGTGCTCGACGGCAGCTTCCCGCTGCTCTGGGTGCGGGGTGAACTGTCCAACCTGTCCCAGCCCGCCTCTGGGCACCTCTACTTCAGCCTCAAGGACGGCGCCTCGCAGGTGCGTGGCGCCCTGTTCCGCAGCAAGCGCCGGCTGCTTGGCTTCCAGCCCGCCAATGGTCAACAGCTGCTGGTGCGGGCGCGGGTGGGGCTCTATGAACCGCGTGGAGATTTTCAGCTCATCGTCGAACAGATGGAGCCCGCTGGCGATGGCGCGCTGCGGCTCGCGCTCGAGCAGCTCAAACAGCGCCTCGCCGCCGAAGGGCTGTTCGCCGAGGCGCACAAGCGTCCGCTGCCTGCCTATCCGAAACAGTTGGGCCTGATCACCTCGGCTAGTGGCGCGGCGCTGCATGACCTGCTCACGGTGCTCGGGCGCCGTTTCCCGCTCCTGCCGGTGCTGATCTATCCAAGCGCGGTACAGGGCGCGGCGGCCGTGGAGGCATTGATCGCGGCGATCGAGCTGGCCAACCGGCGCGGCGATTGCGATCTGCTGATCCTGGCGCGCGGCGGTGGCTCGCTCGAGGATCTGATGGCCTTCAACGATGAAGCGCTGGCGCGAGCGATCCGCGCCTCCGCGCTGCCGATCGTGACCGGCATCGGCCATGAGATCGATCTCAGTATCGCCGATCTCGTGGCCGATCAGCGCGGTGCGACGCCTTCGGCAGCGGCCGAGCTGGTGGCCCCCGATGCCGAGCAGGCACGACGCCACCTGCGCGGGCTCGAAGCGCGCCTCAGGACGGCGTCGCGACGGGTGCTGGTGAACGCAAGACAACGCTTGACGGCACTCACACGCCAACAGCAGCTGCTGCATCCGCGCGCGCGCCTGGAGCAGCAGTTGCAGCGTGTCGACGACCTCCAGCGGCGGCTCGAGCAGGCCCTGGGTTCGCGTATCGCCGAGGCGGGAGCGCAACTGGAGCGGTTGCGGCAGCGACTGCGGCGGGTCTCGCCGGGCCAGCGCCTGCCCTTGGAGGTCGCGCGAGTCGCTCGCGTCTCCGAGCGGCTCGCGCAGGCTGGCATGCGTGCCGTGGAAAAGCGCCGCGAGCGACTCGCGGCCTTGGCTGGCGGGCTGCAGGCGCGCAGCCCACTGGCAACCTTGGCGCGTGGCTACGCGATCGTCACCGATGCCGAGGGTGGTTTAGTGCATCGCCCCCAACAGGTGCCGCCGGGCGCCCGCATTCGGGTTCGAGTCGCGGAAGGCGGCTTCGAAGCCAGGGTCACTGAACCAGCTTCGGCTCCTGCTTCTGGTTCCGAAAGCTAGCGCGGGCGCATCCTGTGCCATCTTCTAGCGCTGGCAGCTCGCCCACAATCAGCCATGCGCATCATGTGCATCGAGGGTTTTCTGGGCGCGCTTGAGAAAGACCCGCATCTCCTTCGCCGCCTGAGCATCGCCTTTCGCCTCGGCGACCTCGATGCCGCAGTTCAATGCCTCGACCGCCTCGGCATGGCGCCTGGCCTGGGTGAGCGCCTTGCCGTACAGCTTCCAGGCCGCTGAATAGTCCGGGTCTTGTCGTGTCGCCTCTGCCAGATGCTCGATGGCCTGGTCGGTCTGCTCTTGCTTCAGATATTCGTTGCCAAGGCTGTAACGCAACAGCGCCGAGTCTTGGCCCTTGGCTCGCATCGCCTCGAGATTATCGATGATGCCCATCGGTTGGTCCGTTGTCGGTGGTTTGAGAGGTAAGACGATGGTCTCGACCAAGCGTGGAGGCAAGCGTCCGGGCCGTCATCAACCCAGGTGGCTGTCCGTCAACGGGTTGCGGATCGACAAGGATCAGCGACGCCAAAAGGCCGGACTGAAAAGCACCAGCAGCGTAAAGATCTCGAGCCGACCGAGCAGCATCGCCACGCAGAGTATCCAGATGCCCGTGTCATGCATGTCGGAATAATGGGCGCCAACGGTGCCGAGTCCAGGACCCAGGTTACTCATACAAGCGGCCACGGCCGAGAAGGCGGTCAGCAGATCCAGTCCGGTTGCGGCGAGCGCCAGATACATCAGCGTAAAGGTCGCCACATAGAGCGAGAAAAAGCCCCAGACCGCATCCACCACGCGATGGTTGATGACCTTGCCGCCAACCCGCACCGGCAACTGCGCGTTCGGATGGATCAGGCGGCCGATCTCGCGCAGCCCCTGCTTGATCAGTAGGAGTAACCGAATGACCTTGATGCCGCCCCCGGTCGAGCCGGCGCAGCCACCGACGAAGGCGAGAAAGATCAGTAGGATCTGGATGAATGGCGGCCAATAGTAAAAGGCATCGGTGGTGAATCCGGTGGTCGTGCCGATCGAGACGGTCTGAAACAATGCCTGGGTAAAAGACTCTTCCCAGTCGATGTAGGTGTCGGTATAGAACAGCGCGAGGGTGACGATGGTGGTCACCGTGACCATCAAGAACAGATAGAACCGCAGTTCGCTGTCATGACTGTAGGCGAGCAACGAGCGGCGTCGAAAGGCGATGAAGTGCAACGCGAAATTCATGCCGGCGAGCAGCATGAAGAGCACCGCAATCATCTCGATCAAGGTGCTGTCGAAGTAGCCCATGCTGTCGTCATGGGTCGAGAAACCGCCGATGGCGACGGTCGAGAAGGCATGGCCGATGGCGTCGAAACCGTCCATGCCGGCCAGCCAATAGGCGAGCGCGCAAGCGATCGTCAGCCCAAGATAGATGTACCAGAGCGCCTTCGCGGTCTCGGTGATGCGGGGCGTGAGCTTGGTCTCCTTCATCGGTCCCGGCATCTCCGCGCGGTAGAGCTGCATGCCGCCGATGCCCAACATCGGCAGCACCGCCACAGCCAGCACGATGATCCCCATGCCGCCGAGCCATTGCAGTTGTTGGCGATACCAAAGCATCGAGTGCGGCAGGTCATCAATGCCCAGGATCACCGTTGCTCCGGTGGTCGTTAGCCCCGAGATCGACTCGAACACCGAATCGGTGAGAGAGAGCTTGGGCTCCGCCGACAGCCAGAACGGGATCGCGCCCGAGAGTCCGAGCACCACCCAGAACAGCACGACGACCAAAAACCCATCACGCACCCGCAGCTCATGACTGGCGCGAATCGCGATCAGCCAGTTGCTGATGCCGATGCCCAAGATCAGCGCAAACGCATAGAGAAAGGGCAGCAGCGCGCCATCCCGGTAGATGAGCGCGACGATCGCCGGCGGCAGCATCGAGACGCTGAACAGGATCAGCAGTAGGCCCAGAACCTTCTGTACAGTGAGCAAGCGTTTCAGCATGAAGGATCTGGTCTCGCGGGCATCGGTGACGCATCGGGCGCATCGGCGCCGAGAGGATGAGCCTCAATGGCGCCAGTATGCGGGAAGAAAGAGGATTAGCAGCGTGAAGATCTCGAGCCGCCCGGCCAGCATACCGAAGACGCCGAGCCATTTGACGGTTGCATCGACAGTCGCGAAGCTCGTTGCAACCTCACCGAGACCTGGGCCGAGCAGGTTGACGGTCGCGACGACGGCGCCGAATGCCGATTCCAGGTCCAGCCCGGCAGCCATCATCGCGATGGTCAAGGCGAGACAGACCAGCACGTAGAGCACATAGAAGCCCCAAATCGAGAACAGCACGTCCTCCATGATCGGCCGATTGCCGACCTTGACGTTAATCAGCGCATGCGGATGGGCCAGCTGTTTGAGCTGGCGAATGCCCAGCTTGGCCAGGATCAGCACGCGCAACACCTTGATGCCCCCTGCGGTGGAGCCGCCACAGCCGCCGGTGAAGGACAGCACCACCAAAAGCAGCGGGATATGCAGCGGCCAAAGACCGAAGGTAGCGGTCCCAAAGCCAGTGCTGGTGAGGATGGAGGCGACCTGAAAGGAGCCGTAACGCAGCGCCTCCCAGATCGTGTCGTAGGCCGTGGTCAGGAATAGGCTGGCACTGATTAGCAGCACACCACCGAGGAAGATCAGCAGGTAGGCCAAGACCTCAGTATCTCTCAGATAGGCACTGAGGTTGCGTTTGTGCCAAGCCAGGAAGTGGACGGCGAAGTTGACCCCGCCGGCGACCATGAAGCCGATCGCGATCAGCTCGATCGCAACACTGTCAAAATAGCCGATGCTCGCATCATGGGTCGAGAAACCGCCCGTCGCCACCGTGGTGAAGGCATGGCCAATGGCATCGAAGGGGCTCATGCCGGCCAGCCAGTAGCTCAGTGCACAGGCGGCAGTGAGCGCGAAGTAGAGGGTCCAGAGCACGCGCGCGGTCTCGGCGATGCGCGGGGTTGGCTTCTCGTGCTTGGCGACGCCGGAGGTCTCGGCCCGATAGAGCTGCATGCCGCCGACGCCGAGCAGCGGCAGGATCGCCACCGCAAGCACGATCACGCCCATGCCACCGAGCCATTGGATCTGCTGGCGATGGTAGAGGATCGACGGCGGCAAGCTGTCAATATGCTCGATCACCGTCGCTCCCGTGGTGGTGAACCCGGAGATGGATTCGAACACCGCATCGGTGACGCCCCACTCCAGGCCGAGGATGAACGGGAGCGCACCGATCATCCCAAGCACCGCCCAAAACAGGGTGACGATCAGGAAGCCGTCGCGCACCGAGAGCTGGTCGCGCTCACGCAGGTTCGGCAGCCAGAGGATCAGGCCCGCGCTGGCGGTGAATAACAAAGACAGCGCAAAGGCTTGCCATTCTTCGTCGGCGTACCAGAGAGAGACCAGGATGGACGGTAGGAAGCTGACGCTGTAGAGCAGCAACAGGATACCGAACAAGCGAACAATGGCTCGCCAGTGCATGTGGGGATCGCCTCCTAGAACCGTGAATCAACGGCAACGCGGTTCGAGCATGGGGCGCTCTGGGCGCGCCGCTAGAAAAAGGTCACGCCGACCTGGAACAGTTTTTCCACCTCGGGCACCCGCAAGCGGTCCTGCAGGAACAGGACCACGTGGTCGTCGGGTTCGATGACGGTGTCGTGGTGGGCGATCAACACCCGATCACCGCGCACGATGGCGCCGATGCTGGCGCCCTTGGGCAGGTGGATTGCCCCAATCGTGCGCCCGACCACCTTCGAGGAGTTCTGGTCCCCATGGGCGATGGCCTCGATGGCCTCGGAGGCGCCGCGGCGCAGCGAGTGCACCATCACCACATCGCCGCGGCGCACATGCTTGAGCAGGGTGCCGATGGTGGCCTGCTGCGGTGAGATCGCGACATCGATCGGGCCGCTTTGCACCAGGTCCACGTAGGCCGTGCGGTTGATCAGCGCCATGACCTTGCGCGCGCCGAGGCGTTTCGCGAGCATGGCCGAGAGGATATTGACTTCATCGTCATCGGTCACCGCGCAGAAGACATCGGTGTCCTCGATGTTCTCCTCCAGCAGCAGCTCCTCGTCGGCGGCGTCGCCGTGCAGCACGATGGTGCGCTCGAGCGACTCGGCGATCTGCTTGCAGCGCTCGAGATTGCTCTCGATGACCTTGACCCGATAATCGCGTTCGGTGACTCCGGCGAGGCGGGTGCCGATGTTGCCGCCGCCGGCGAAGATCAGCCGCTTATAAGGCTGATCGAGTCGCCGCAGCTCGCCCATGACCGAGCGGATGTGCTTGGGCGCGGCGATGAAGAAGACCTCGTCATCGGCCTCGATGACGGTGTCGCCCTCGGGCTGGAGGGCGCGATCCTGGCGGTAGATGGCTGCGACGCGCGCGTCGATATGCGGCATGTGCTCGTAGAGGGCACGCAGCTCGTGGCCGACCAGCGGGCCGCCGTAATAGGCGCGCACCGCGACCAAGCGCACCCGCCCGTTGGCGAAATCGGTGACCTGCAGCGCGCCTGGCGTCTCGATGAGGCGCAGGATGTAGTCGGTCACCAACTGCTCGGGGCTGATGGTGACGTCGACATGGAAGGCATCGCCGCCGAACAGTGCCTCGCGGTGATCGAGGAAGCCCTGCGCGCGCACCCGGGCGATCTTGGTCGGCGTGTGAAACAGCGTGTAGGCGACCTGGCAGGCGACCATGTTGGTCTCGTCGCTGTTGGTCACCGCGATGATCATCTCAGCGTCCTCGCCACCGGCGCGCATGAGCACATCGGGCTGGGCGCCGTGGCCTTGCAGGGTGCGTAGGTCGAAGCGGTCGGCCAGCTCGCGCAGGCGCCGCGCGTCGGTGTCGACCACGGTAATGTCGTTGGCTTCGTTGACCAGGTTGGCGGCCACCGAGGTGCCGACCTGGCCGGCGCCGAGGATGATGATCTTCATTGGGCGCGGGTCACCGCCGCTCCTTGATCTCGATACCGAGCGAGCGCAGCTTGCGATAGAGATGGGTGCGCTCCATGCCCGCCTCCTTGGCCATCTTGCTGACGTTGCCGGCATGCTTGCCGAGTTGATACTCGAGATAGGCCTTCTCGAACTGCTCACGCGCCTGGCGCAGCGGCTGGTCGAACGACACCAGCCCCTCGAGCGGCTGACTCGGGACCGGCGGATTGGAACCGAGCGCGGTCTCGACCTCGTTCTGGGTGATCTCGTCACCGGCGCCCAGGATCAGCACCCGTTGCACCAGGTTCTTCAGCTCGCGCACATTGCCCGGCCAGCCATAGTTGCGTAGGAAGTTCTGCGCGCCGACGCTGAAGCGCCGATACGGCAGCTTTTCATGGGTTGCGAAGTAGTCGACGTAGTAGTTGAGCAGGTCCGGGATGTCCTCGGCATGCTCGCGCAGCGGCGGGATGTGCAGCGGCACCACGTTCAGGTGATAGAACAGATCCTCGCGAAAGTGGCCGGCGCGCACCTCTTCCTTGAGATCGCGCTGGGTGGCGGCGATGATGCGGACATCGATCGCCACCGGTTCGCTGCCGCCAACGCGCAGGAAGGAGCCGGTATCCAAGGCGCCGAGGAGCTGGCCCTGGGCCTCGAGGTCCATGTCGGCGACCTCGTCGAGCAACAAGGTGCCGCCGGCGGCTTGCTCCAGGCTGCCGTAGTGCACCTGATTGTGCTCCTCGCTGCCGAACAACTCTCTTGCGGCATTGCCGCGCGCCATCGCCGAGACCCCGAGATCGACGAACGGGCGTTCCTTGCGCGCGCTCTGGGTGTGCAAATAGTGCGCGAAGGTCTCGCGCCCGGTGCCGGCTTCGCCGGTGATCAGCACCCAGGTATCGTGCTGGGCGATGCGCTTGACCTGCTCGCGCAGGCGCTGCATGGCCGCCGAGCGGCCAGCGGGCTCGAGCACCAGCGCTGGCCGGCGGCGCAGGCCGACGTTCTCGCGCACCAGCTTGTCGGCCTCGAGCGCGCGTTCGACGGTCAGCAGTAGCTTCGCCATCGAGAGCGGCTTTTCGAGGAAGTCGTAGGCGCCGAGCCGGGTGGCCTCGACCGCAGTTTCGACGTTGCCATGGCCGGACATCATGATCACCGGACAAGGGAGCCCCTGATTCTCCGACCATTCCTTCAGCAGCGTGATGCCATCGAGATCCGGCATCCAGATGTCGAGCAGCATCAGATCGGGGCGCCGGTCACGCAGGGCGTGCCGCGCGGCCTCCCCATGCTCGGCGCTGGTGATCTCGTAGCCTTCGTCCTCGAGGATGTCGCGAACCGTCTCGCGGATGTCCGGCTCGTCGTCGACGACCAGGATGTGGGTTGCGCTCATGATTCTCCTGCTTGCGGCCTGCTGGGCGTTTCGGGCGCGGTACTGACGGGTAACCGTGCGGTGAAACGGGCGCCCGACTCGGCATTATCCGCCCGAATGATACCGCCATGCTCTTCGATTATCTTCTTCACGATCGCCAGGCCGAGTCCGGTGCCCTTGACCTTGGAGGTGACATAAGGCTCGAACAGCCGTCCGATCAGCTGCGGATCGATGCCGTTGCCGTTGTCCTCGACCCGCAGCTCGACGCTCTCGGTGTCATTGTCATCAACCCGGCGGGTCGCGATGTGGATACGCGGGTCTGCGTGCTCCTCGAGCGCTTCGGAGGCATTCTTGACCAGGTTGTGGAGCACCTGACGCAGCCGTTTGGAGTCACCGCGGATCATCGCCCCACCGGCGTTGAGATCCTTATTGATCTTGACCGGTCCGGCGCGATACAGCTCCAAGACCTCGTTGACGAGCCCGTCGAGCACGAAGGGCTCCTGCTGCATCTCGGGGATGCGCGCATAACTGGAGAAGTCGTTGACCATCGCCTTCATCGCCTCGACCTGCTGGACGATGGTGTGGGTCGAACGATCGACGATCTTGGCATCCGCTTCCGGCAACTTGCGCAACAGCTTGTGGCGGAGGCGCTCGGCCGAGAGCTGGATCGGTGTGAGCGGATTCTTGATCTCGTGGGCGAGCCGCCGCGCCACCTCGCCCCAAGCGGCGTCGCGTTGCGCGTGGATCAGGGTGGTGATGTCATCGAACACGAGGACATGATCCGCGTTCGGCTGTGCCTCCTCGGCACCGCCGGAGACCATGACCGGCAGCGGGCTGCCGCGACACATGAGCACCTGGCGGCCGTCGGCGCCGAACAGGGTGATCTCCTCGCGCCAATCGCGACCACTGCCGATGCGGCGACCGACGAGTTCGCACCAATGCGCGAGTCGGGGATAGAGGGTCGCCAAGGCGGCGAGGGGCATCGGCGCGGCGTCGTCGAGTTCGATGCCGAGAATCAGACGCGCCGCAGCGTTGCTGGTCCGCAGCGCATTGTCCTCGTCAAAGGCGATGACACCGGATGAGAGGCGGCTGAGCAGCGTCTGCAGATAGGCCCGCTGCGTTTCCACCGCCTGCTGGCTCTGCTCAGCCTCGTCGCGCGCCTGCGCGATGCGCCGGGTCATGGCATTGAAGGAGGCGACCAGGAAGGTGAGTTCGTCGTCATGACGTGGTAGCGGCAACTGCTGCTCGTAGTCGCCAGCGGCGATGGCGCGCGTGCCATGGGCGATATCGGCGATCGGGTCGGTCAAGGCCTTGGCCGTGCGGAAGGCGATCAGCAAGGCGGCCATGAAACCGAAGACCAGGACCAGCGACAGCGTGATCGAGAAGCTGAACTTGAGCGATTGGCGCAAAAACGAGAGTTCGGTGTAGCGGTTGTAGGCGTTTTCCAGGCGCGTGGCCAGCTCGGTGATGCGCGCTGAGGTTGGGAAGATGGCCTGGAGCAGCAGGGGGCGCGCGCCCAGATCGCGCACCAGCACCCGCACCACCAGCTCGCCGCCGGGCCCCGGCTCCAGGCCGACGTGGTCGACGCCACGGCGCACCTGCTGCATGAGTTCGCGCTCGGGCTGATCGGGGACCAGCTGCAAGGGGTCATCGCTGGCGGTGGCCAGGACCTGGCCGCCGCGATCGAAGAGGGTCAGCTCGAGCGCGCCGGCCTGACGGCGCAAGGTGCCCAGGGTCAGGGTCAGCGCGGTGGCGGAGCGGTCCTGGATGCCGCTCAGTAGCTGGGCGCTGTACTTCATCAAGACGCGTTGGTTGAGGTCGAGCGAGGCTTGGTTGAGCGTCAACGCATCTTCCATTGCGCTATCGATCTCGACATCGAACCAGCTATCGATGCCGCGCATCATAAAGCTCAACGAATAGTAGTAGACCACGCCCACCGGCAACAGCGAGATCAGCGCGAACATCGCCAGCAGCCGCGCGGCGAGGCGCGAGCCGGCAGCCTGATGGCGCAGGGCCCGCACCAGGCGCACGGAATTGGCGCCCACCAACAGCGCCAGAGCCAGCAGGCCGATCAGCACCAGCGCCAGCAGGGGCACGAATAGGCGGCTCAGCACCTCGGAGTTCTGCACCGCGCTGGTCATCAGATGCAGGGCGACCATGAGGATCGCCAAGAGCATGCCGACGGCGATCGTGCTGGGCTGCAGCAGCTGTCGTTTCAGCATGCTCAAGGCGTCAACGGCCACCGGGTCCAGCCGGTGCTCTGCTTCCAGCCCGAGCGCAGATAGGCCATGGGGCGCAGCGGCAGGGGGAGTTCCTCGATATCGAGCGAGGCGCGCAGATGCACCTCATAGGCCTGGTGCGGGTCGAGATGGTGCTCGCTGATCAGACGGAGGTCGTTCAGCTCGCCCAAGGCGGCGATGGCGGCCTGGCGCGTGACGAAGATGCGTCCGTCCTCACTAGGGAGCCGTGAGACCAGGTACCGTTCGGACAGTGGCTTATAGCGGATACGGTACCTGAGGCGCCGATCGACCAGGCTTTCGTCCCAGATCCAGGCGCCTTGCTCGCGCACTTGCAGATGCACCTGGATGGTCAAGGGCACGCCGTTCTCCAGCGCCTCCAGCGCGCGCTCGCTGAAGCGATAGTCGATCTCGGCCGAGAGGATATGCTTGCCGTCGACCCGGCGGGTCTTGGCGTCGATGACATGGAAGCCGTCCGCCGCGCGTACCACCGGGCTCGGAAATAGGCTCAAGACCAGTAACAAGGTCAGGGTGACGCAGGCGAGGAGCGTCGGCAGCCAGCGCCAGGGTCGGGCTCGGGTCATTGCTTCAGCAAGCGGGCGAAATAGAAGCCGTCCGCGCCCGCGTCAGTTGGCAGCAGTTGTCGTCCATGGGCACGCGCGATGCCCAGGCTCGTGGGCAGCGGTGACTCGACGGCATCGCGCTGGCGGGCGAGGAAACCGGCGATCTGGGCTTCGTTCTCGTCGGGCAGGAGCGAGCAGGTCAGGTAGAGCAGGCATCCGCCTGGCTGCAGCAGGGGCCAGAGCGCATCCAGCATGCGAGCCTGGGTGTCGACCAAGGGACCGATGTCGGCATCGCGTCGCAGCCGCTTGATGTCGGGATGCCGGCGGATCACGCCCGTGGCCGAGCAAGGTGCATCGAGTAGGATGCGTTGGTAAGGGGCGTCGACCCACGCTGGGTGCGGTTGCGTGGCATCGCCCACCATGATCCGGGCCCGCAGACCTAGACGCGCCAAATGGGTGCGCACGGCGTCTAGCCGCTCGGCGCTGGCGTCGATCGCGGTCAGCGCGAGCCGGCCTTGCGCCTGCTCGAGCAGATGGGCGCTCTTGCCGCCGGGTGCCGCGCAGGCATCGAGGACGCGCTCGCCAGGCTGTGGTGAGAGCAGCGGTGCCGCCCATTGCGCCCCGGCATCCTGCACCGAGACCAGGCCCTCGCTGAAGCCGGGGAGTGCTTGGGCGGCGAGTGGCCGTGCTAAGCGCAAGGCTTGTGGCTGGTCCGCGAGCGCTTGGGCGTCGATATCGGCCGCGCTCAGCCGTGCCGCGTACTCCGCTGGGTTCGCGCGCAAGGTGTTGACGCGCAGGAACATCGGCGCGCGCGCCTGGCTCGCGGTGACGATCGCTTCCCAGTCCTCGGGCCAGGCCGCGCGCAGTCGGCGCAACAGCCAGGTCGGCATCAGCCAGCGCGCAGCTTCATCGCGCTCGGCCAGGGCGAGCAAGGCAGGGCCCTCGCGTTGAAAGCGGCGCAGGCTCGCGTTGACCAGACCCACCGCGCGGGGGCGCTGCAACAGCCGCGTCGCGGCAACGGTGGCCGAGACCGCAGCATGATCCGGGATGCGCAAGGCGATCAGCTGATAGAGTCCGATCATCAGCAGGGAGCCGATGATGCGATCGTTCGGCTTCAGCGGGCGTTGCAGCAGTTGGTTGGTGAGGGCCTCTAGGCGCGGTAACAGCCGCAAGGCGCCGAAGGTCAGCTCGCTCAACAGGGCCTCGTCGCGCGCGTCCGCTGGCGTTGCGCTCGTCGCGAGGGCGTCGGTCAGAGAGCGGCCCTCGGCGCAAACCGCATGCAGCACCCTGGCTGCCTGCGCGCGAACCGCAGCCCCGCTGGGCTCGGGCTGCGTGTGTGCTCTAGCCAAGTAGGATGCCATCGACAGCATGCGCGCGCGCATAGTCGGCGGCGCTGACCGGGCGTTTGCCCGGAGCCTGGAGGCACTCGATGCGCAGCACGCCATCGCCGGTGGCGACCTCGATGCCGTCACTGCTGCTACCGAGCACGGTGCCGGGGAGTGTCTCGTCTGTCTCGTCGGAGACGGCCCGCGCGTCGGCCTCGAGTGGACTCGCTTCCCAGATGCGCAGGGTCTCGCCTTTGCAGTGGGTCTGCGCGACGGGCCAGGGCTCGAAGGCGCGGATCTGGCGATCGATCTCCAGCGCGGAATGTCGCCAGTCGATCATCGCCTCGCGCTTGTCCAGCTTGCTCGCATAGGTGGCCGCATCATGGTCCTGCGGCTGCGGCGTCACGGATTGGTCGCAAATCGCCGGCAGGCTATCGAGCAACAACTTGGCGCCGATGGCGGCGAGCCGATCATGCAGGCTACCGCCGGTCTCGCGCGGGCCGATCCGGGTGCGCTGCGTCGCATAGACCGGGCCTGTGTCGAGCCCTTGCTCCATGTGCATCAGGCTGATGCCGGTGTACTCGTCACCCGCAGCGATCGCGCGCTGAATCGGCGCCGCGCCCCGCCAGCGCGGTAACAGCGAGGCATGGATGTTGATACAGCCAAGTCGCGGGCAGGCGAGGATCGTCGCCGGCAGGATGAGCCCATAGGCGGCGACCACCATCAGGTCTGGCGACAAGGCTTGCATCTCCTCGAGGGCCGCAGCGTTCTTTAGGGTCGGCGGTTGCAACACCGGAATCCCAGCATCGAGCGCGACCTGCTTCACGGGACCGCTGGCGGTCTTGCGGCCGCGGCCCGCCGGGCGATCGGGCTGGGTATAGACCGCGACCACCGTCCAGTCGGCGGCGATCAAGGCGCTTAAGGCTGGCACCGCGAAGGTCGGTGTGCCAGCGAAAAGGATGCGAGGGGGTTCCAGAGGGGTTTCCATCAGTGGCTCCGGTGCGGCTGCCGGCCTGCGGTCATCAGATGGCTTTCCGTTCGGGGACGGTGGTGGCTGGCTGGGATGCGCGTTGATCCTTTTCCAGCTTCTTGCGGATGCGCTGGCGCTTCAGTGAGGAGATGTGATCGACAAACAACCGGCCATCGAGATGGTCGATCTCGTGTTGGATACAGACCGCGAGCAGACCATCGGCCTCGAGTTCGAATGGCTCGCCCTCTGGATTCAACGCACGGAGGCGCACACGCTCGGCACGTTTCACGGTCTCGAAGAAACCGGGCACCGAGAGACAGCCCTCGTCCATTTCCTCTTCGCCCTCGCGCTCGAGGATCTCGGGGTTGATGAGACAGAGCGGGTCCGAGTGTTCCTCGGAAATGTCGATCACGATCACCCGTTTGGGGACATTGACCTGGATCGCGGCGAGACCGATGCCGGGCGCGGCATACATGGTCTCGAGCATGTCGCTGACCAGTTGGCGCGTGCTGTCGTCGACTTGCGCGACTGGCTCCGCAGTGCGTCGCAGGCGCGCGTCGGGGAAGGTGAGGATATCAAGTAAGGCCATAATACTATCAGGGGCGTCGGTCGGCTCCCGGGCCGGGCCAAGGGGATGGGGCGAGCATGGGGCGCTTGAGCTTGGGGCACGCCGCTTGAGGCACGCACGGGGGCCGAACAAAAAACGTCGGGATTACATTGCGATGATACCCTATTGTGCAAGAGTGCTGTCAGAGCATGTCAGTGCGCCACCGGTGCGAGCCAAGATCACCGGGGGCAACGAACGTTATGCCACTGCGCTCGATCGGCAGCGCCGAATCTCGCAGGCTCGAGGCCGGGCGTCTCAGCGCGCTCAAGGCAAGCGGACGGGAGCATAAATAGAAACGATGATGTCGAAGGTGCTGTGCGCACTCCGGTTCCTTTCGCGTGCTGGTTCCCACGTTGGACCTGTGGTGGTCGCGCCGCTGGTCGTGGCGGCCTGGTCGCTGTTGCTCGCGGCACCAGCGGCGGCAACGGCGGCGGCACCGGTGGCGGCACCGGTGGCGCTGCAGCCGAATGCCCCCGAGGTCTACCACGTTCGCCCTGGCGATAGTCTGTGGGGGATCGCTGGGCGTTTCCTGCGTGATCCCTGGCGCTGGCCCGAGGTCTGGGAGGAAAATCCCGAGGTTGCGGACCCGAATCTCATCTATCCGGGGGATCGACTCTTGCTCGATACCAGCCGCCCTGGCAGGCCGCGTGTGCGCCAAGCAACGGCTGGGGCCTCGGGTGGAATGCGCGTGGTGAAGCTGTCGCCACGCGTGCAGGTCACCAAGCTGGACGCGGCGGTGCCAATCATCCCGATCGATGCCATCGGGCCGTTCCTATCGCGGTCCTGGGTCGCCGATTCGCGCGCGCTCGAGGAGGCGCCCTCTGTCGTCGGTTTCCTGCACGAGCGCCTCCTGGCCGCGACCGGTGATCGCATCTTCGTGCGCCAGATCCTGGAGATGCGGGAGGCCAGATACGAGATCCTGCGCCCAGTTGAGGCCTTGCGCGATCCGGTCACTCAAGACGTGCTCGGTTACCCGGCGCGCTTCGTGGCCGAGGCGCGATTGGAGCGGACAGGCGACCCGGCAGTCTTGTTGGTGACCAACGCCATCATGCCGGTGCGGATGGGCGATCGCGTGCGTCCGGCGCGCGACGAAATCGCGCTTCGCCGCTTCTTGCCGCAGCCGGCACCGGCTGGGCTGAAGGGGCATATCATCTCGGTGCTCGATGACGTCTCGCGGATCGGCCAGTACGATAGCGTGGTGCTCGATCGCGGCACGCGCGACGGGGTGGAGGTCGGGCAGGTGTTCGCTGTCTATGACGGTGGCGAGGCGCGCGATGGTGGCGCCTACATCGTGCCCGAATCCCAAACCGGGATCGTCATGGTGTTCCGGGTCTTCGAGCGCGCCAGCGTTGCGCTGGTGATGCGGGCCAATCAGGCGCTGCACATCGGCGAGAGGGTCGCGGCACCGCGCGGACATTGAGCCCATGAGCGATATGGTTTGAGCGATATGGATGAGACTGATCTCACCGCATGGCTGACCCTGGTGTTGACGCCGGGGCTGGGTCCGCGCCGTATCGACAAGCTGTTGGCCGCGTTCGGCAGCGCCGAGGCGGCCTGCGCCGCGCCGACCTCGGCCTTGCGCTCGCTCGGGCTGAGCGAGCCGATGCTCGCGGCGCTGCGCGCGCCGGATACGGCCGCCATCTCGGCGTCCCTGCGCTGGGCCGAGCAGGCCGAGGCGCACATCCTGACACTGGTCGATCCAGCGTATCCGCCGCGCCTGGCCCAGCTCTCGTCGGCGCCGCCGCTGCTGTTCGTGCGCGGTGATCTGGCGCTGCTGCGGGAGCCGCAGCTCGCCATCGTTGGCAGCCGCAACCCCACCGCAGGCGGGGTGCAAACCACGCGCGCCTTTGCCGCGCATCTGGCCGGACTTGGATTGGTGATCACCAGCGGCATGGCCCTAGGCGTAGATGCGGCGGCGCATCTGGGCGCATTGGAGACGGGCCGCACCATCGCCGTGCTCGGCACCGGGCCGGATCGGGTCTACCCAGCCGCCCATCGCGAGCTGGCCCATCGGATCAGCACCGAGGGCGCGCTGGTCAGTGAATTCCCGCCCGGCGTTGGACCGCAGGCGAGTCATTTTCCGCGCCGCAATCGGACCATCAGCGGCCTCAGCCTGGGCACGCTGGTGACCGAGGCGGCACCGCGTAGCGGCTCCCTGATCACCGCCCGCTATGCGGCGGAGCAGGGACGCGAGGTGTTTGCGATTCCCGGCTCGATCCACAGTCCCTTGGCGCGCGGCTGTCATGCGCTGATCCGCGAGGGCGCCAAGCTGATCGACAGCGTTGATCAGTTGCTCGAGGAACTGGCGCCCCAGCTACAAACCTATCTGGCCCAGTCCACCCAGCTCGCCGAATCCCCCGAGTCCAAGCCCTCGAAGCAGCCGGCCAACGCCGGACAGTCATCGCATCGATCATCCGTGATGCCG
This sequence comes from Halochromatium sp. NSM3, assembly GCF_059621085.1. Classification (NCBI taxonomy): domain Bacteria; kingdom Pseudomonadati; phylum Pseudomonadota; class Gammaproteobacteria; order Chromatiales; family Chromatiaceae; genus Halochromatium; species Halochromatium sp. NSM3. The sequence goes on from NZ_JCAQIA010000026.1 coordinate 28,315, forward strand.
ACGACGAAAGGCGTTGATTCGGAGACAACGGCAGGCCTCGACCCGGACTATGGCCGCCTCCTCGAGAGCATGGGCCAAGACCCGGTCGCGCCCGATGAGCTGGTGGTGCGTACCGGCTTCTCCGCGCAGGCGGTCTCTTCGATGTTATTGCTCCTTGAGTTGCAGGGCCATGTATCATGCTTAGCGGGCGGACGGTACTGCCGTCACCTCGGCACTTAGCCGTCACCTCGGCGAGTGGCGGTTGTTGTAAACCGCCGCCAAGCACGCCGAGGCTTGTGACTCCATCAGAGGACTCTGAATGTACGACAACATGGTCGATGTCCTGATCTATCTCTTCGAGAACTACATGAGCGGTGAGGCCATGCCACCGGAAGATCATGGCGAACTGGAAGATGAACTGACCAGCGCCGGCTTCACCAGCAACGAGGTGGCGCAGGCGCTGACCTGGCTCGACGATTTGGCGCGGCGCATGGAGCACAGCGATTACCGCCCGTGTGATCACGGTGCGATGCGCATCTACACCACCGCCGAGGAGACCAAGTTAGACCTCGAAGCGCGTGGGCTGCTGCTGTTCTTGGAGCAGAACGGCATCCTCGACCCGCTCAGCCGCGAGCTGGTGATCGATCGCGCCATCGCCATCGAGCAGGCCGCCGTCTCGATGGATGAACTCAAGTGGGTCGTGCTGCTGGTGCTGATGAATCGCCCTGGGCAGGAAGACGCGTTTACCCAAATGGAAGAACTCATCTACGGGGACGAGCCTGCCTACCTGCATTAGCGCACCGACGGCGAGCAAGCCTCCGCAGGCGTGCGGGCCGAGGCCGCTTTGCGGTGGCCATCTCGTCACGACGGCACGAGAAGTCTGGAGCGTCGACCTTGACGTAGGGGCCGCCGATCGTATCTCCTAGCGCTCCATTTCAGCGCATTGGCAAGACTATGAATCTCGTCGTCGTCGAGTCGCCGGCCAAGGCGAAGACCATCAAGAAGTATCTGGGGCCGGACTTTGAAGTCGTGGCCTCCTACGGACACGTGCGCGATCTGGTCCCCAAGGAGGGCGCGGTCGATCCAGAGCACGGCTTCGAGATGAAGTACCAAATCATCGAGCGCAACGAGAAGCACGTCCAGGCCATCTCGAAGAAGCTCAAGACCGCCACGGCGCTCTATCTCGCGACCGACCCCGACCGCGAGGGCGAGGCCATTTCCTGGCATCTCTATGAGCTGCTGCTCAAGCGCCGTCAAATCGGGGAACGCCCGGTCTATCGGGTCGTCTTCAACGAGATCACCAAGCGTGCCGTCAACGAGGCCGTGGCCCATCCGCGCACGCTTTCATACGATCTCGTCAATGCGCAGCAGGCACGACGCGCACTCGATTATCTCGTCGGTTTCAACCTCTCGCCGCTGCTATGGAAGAAGGTGCGCCGCGGGCTCTCCGCTGGGCGGGTGCAGAGTCCGGCACTGCGCCTGATCGTCGAGCGCGAGCAGGAGATCGAGGCCTTCCAGAGCCGCGAGTATTGGACCGTCGAGGCCGATGCGGCCGATCAGGGCAAGACCTTCAGCGCCAAGCTCGCCGAGTATGGGGGAGAGAAGGTCGAGCAGTTCACGATCACTGATGAGACCCGGGCGCGCGAGGTTGAACAAGGGCTGCTCGCGGCGGCCAACGGCAAGCTCAGCGTCGACAAGGTCGAGCGCAAGCAACGCAAGCGGCATCCGGCGCCGCCGTTCATTACCTCGACCCTGCAGCAGGAGGCGGCGCGCAAGCTTGGCTTCACCGCGCAACGCACCATGCGCACTGCTCAACAGCTCTATGAAGGCGTCGATATCGGCAGCGGGGCGGTGGGTCTTATCACCTACATGCGAACCGACTCGGTCAATCTCTCGCAGGAGGCAATCGGCGAGCTACGGGCCTTCATCGCCGAGCGCTACGGCGCCGATCACTTGCCCCCACAGGCCAGACTATTCAAGACCAAGTCGAAGAACGCGCAGGAGGCGCACGAGGCGATTCGACCCACGTCGATTGGCTATCAGCCGGAGCAGATCAAGGCCCATCTGACCAAGGACCAGGCCCGGCTCTACGAGCTGGTCTGGAAACGGACCCTCGCTTGCCAGATGGCGCACGCGCTGCTGAACCTGGTCTCGATCGATCTCGGCTGCGGGGAAGGCAATCGCTTTCGGGCGACCGGCTCGACCATCGCCGAGCCAGGCTTCATGCGCGTCTACCTGGAAGGCCGCGATGATGTGGCCGGGGCCGATGACGATGAAGAGCGGATGCTGCCCGATCTCAAGGAGGGCAGTCAGGTCGATTTGGTTGCGGTCCGCCCCGAGCAGCACTTCACTGAGCCGCCGCCGCGCTATTCGGAGGCCTCGCTGGTGAAGATGCTGGAAGAACTCGGCATCGGTCGGCCTTCGACCTATGCCTCGATCATCTCGACCCTGCAGGAGCGTGAGTACGTCGAACTTGAGAAGAAGCGCTTCACCCCGACCGATGTCGGACGCATCGTCAACAAGTTCCTCACCGAGCACTTCACCTCCTATGTCGACTACGACTTCACCGCCCGGCTCGAAGACACCCTCGATGCCGTCTCGCGTGGTGAGGAGGAGTGGATTCCGCTGCTGGAGCAGTTTTGGAAACCATTCAAGGAGCAGGTCGACTACACCCAGGAGCATGTGCAGCGCAGCGATGTCACCCAAGAGGCCATCGATGAAGAATGCCCCAAGTGTGGCGGACAGCTTGCCAAACGCCTTGGGCGAAATGGTTTCTTCATCGGCTGCTCCAAGTATCCAGAGTGCGACTACACTCGCGACCTGAATGCCGAGAAGGGCGCCAGCGATGAGCCCGAGATCGTCGAAGGCAAGTCCTGCCCGGAGTGCGACTCACCGCTTGCCGTGAAACGCGGACGCTATGGCAAGTTCATCGGCTGCACCGGCTATCCAAAGTGCCGTTACATCGAGCCGCTCGAGAAACCCGAGGACACCGGCGTTGAATGTCCAAAGTGCAATAAGGGCTCGTTGCAAAAGAAGAAATCGCGACGCGGCAAGATCTTCTATTCCTGCTCGACCTACCCTAAGTGCGACTACGCAGTCTGGAACGAGCCGCTCGCCGAGCCCTGCCCGAACTGCAGCTGGCCGGTGCTGACCCTCAAGGTCACCAAGTCCAAGGGCGCGCAGAAGGTCTGTCCGCAGAAGGAGTGCGGTTATAGCGCGCCGGCCGACGACGAAGGCGGATCGGACGGGCCGGATACCGATGCGAATAGCGCCCGCAGCAAGCCGGCGCCTGAGCCGGTCGCCTGATGGCTGGCGGCGAAGCGGCATGAGAACCAGAACCATCGGTCCCTCACCGTTCGGCCTGCGGCTCGCGGCGCAGGCGATCGCCGCCGGCGAGATCCTCGCCTATCCCACCGAGGCCATCTTTGGACTCGGCTGCGATCCGTTGGACGCCCGAGCGGTGCGGCGAATCCTCGCGATCAAGCGCCGCCCCGAGCACAAGGGCCTGATCCTGATCGCCGCCGATCTCGACGCCTTATGGCCGTTCATTCTGCCGCTGGAGCCCGCGCGAATGGCTGAGATCGAGGCATCTTGGCCTGGACCGAATACTTGGCTGCTGCCGGCGCGCCCCGATACGCCAAGCTGGCTCACCGGCGCGCATGAGACCATCGCCGTGCGCATCCCTGGCCATCCCGTCGCCCGTGCGCTGTGCGCGGCTTGGGCCGGCTACGGCGGCGGGGCACTGGTCTCGACCAGCGCCAACATCGCCGCTCGGCCGCCGGCGCGCACCGCGCTTGAAGTCCGCCACCGCCTGCCCAAAGGCCCGGACCTCATCCTCAACGCGCGCTGCGGTGACAATCCGCGACCCTCCCTCATCCGCGATGCCCGCACCGGTCGCGTATTGCGCCCCTGAATGGACGCGATGCGCTGCTGAGGTCTGCTGCTCCGATTGGCAGCATTGATCAGCAACCTCATACCTTCTCTTGCGGATCGAAATTGTATCCAGCCGTTGCTGCCAATACCTGACGGATTATCCTGGAATCACGAATGCTGGAGTATTGAATGCCGATTTCCGAGGCCATGATCATCTCGCTGGTGGAGCGCGGCATCGTGCCCGATCCGATCATCCGCGCGGGTATCCGCCAACGGTTGCGCAAGACCTTGGCCGAGCTGCCGATGAACGACTGCGAGGCTGCGGCGGAGCACAAGAAGGCCTTCATCGCGATGCTGGACGACTCGCCGGTGGCTGCGGTGCCGGAGCGCGCCAACGAGCAGCACTACGAGGTGCCGGCCGAGTTCTTCGCGACCGTCCTCGGCCCGCGCCGCAAATACAGTTGCTGTTGGTGGCCGACGGGAGTCACCAACCTAGACCAGGCCGAGGAGGCGTCACTGGCGGAGACCGCGCGCCGCGCCGGGATCGATGCCGGTATGGACGTGCTCGAACTCGGTTGCGGCTGGGGCTCGTTCAGCCTCTGGGCCGCCGAGCAGTTCCCATCGAGCCGCTTCACGGCGGTCTCTAACTCCAGCTCGCAGCGCGCCTACATCGAGGGCGAGGCCAAGCGGCGCGGGATCGAGAATCTCACCGTCATCACCGCCGACATGAACGCCTTCGCGATCGATCAGAGATTTGACCGCATCGTCTCGCTAGAGATGTTCGAGCACATGCGCAACTGGCGGACTCTGTTCAGCCGCTTGCACGATTGGCTCAAGCCTGGCGGGCGCTTCTTCATGCATGTGTTCTGCCATGGAGATCATCCTTATCCCTACGAGGATACTGGGCCGGACGACTGGATGAGCCACTATTTCTTCGCTGGCGGCATCATGCCGAGCGATGATCTGCCGCTGCATTTTCAACAGCGGCTCAAGCTGGTCGATCGCTGGCGCTGGGACGGGTGTCATTACGAAAAGACCCTAAACGCCTGGCTGGCGCAGATGGACGCCACTCGGGATCAGGTCTGGCCGATCCTGGAAAATACCTACGGCAAGGATCAGGTCGGCACCTGGTGGATGCGCTGGCGATTGTTCTTCATGGCCTGTGCCGAGCTGTTCGGGCTGCATCAGGGCCAGGAGTGGTACGTCGGGCACTATCTCTTCGAGTGCCCTGAGGCGGCCTGAGGGTCTGCTCACTCCTCGTCAAAACATCAGGTTCAGCATCAGCAGCGAGACCACCAAGAACAGCACCGTCATGATGCCGCCGGCGCGCAGGTAGTCGGGCACGCGATAACCGCCCGGGCCCATGATCAGGGCATTGACCTGATGGGTCGGGATCAGGAACGAGTTCGAGGTCGCAATGCCGACCGTGAGCGCGAATACGGCCGGATTGGCGCCCGCGCCGAGTGCCATATTCACCGCCAGCGGCACCAGCAGCACGGTCGCGCCCACATTCGACATCACCAGCGTGAAGAAGGTCGCGAGGACCGCCAGCGCGGCCTGGATCACCCAGAGCGGTACGTCGCCTAGAGCCGCCAGCGTCTCCTGCGCGATCCAGGCCGCAGTACCCGAGGTCTCGACCGCGAGGCCGAGCGGAATCAGCGAGGCCAGCAGGAACACGGTCTTCCAACTCACCGCCTCGTAGGCCTCGTCGATCGAGAGCACCCCGCTCAAGATCATGCCGATCGCGCCGGTCAGTAGCGCCACCGAGAGCATTAGGTCGGTCAACAGCACCAGCCCCAAGGTCAGCGCGAAGAACAGCAGGGCAACCGGGAGCTTGTGCGGGCGCAGCTCTTCGTGCGGATACTCGGTGGTGACGATGACGAAATCGCGATTGCTCTCGAGCCGGACCAGGTCTGTCCAGGCGGTATGCACCACCAGCGTATCGCCGGGCTTGAACGGCAGGTTACGCACACCACCCGTGGCATAGGTCAGGGTCTCATCGCCGCGCCGGATGGCGAGCAACGAGAGGCCGTAGACCTTGCGCATAAAGATATCGCGCGCGGACTTGCCGACCAGCCCAGAGCCCGGTGGGATCACAATCTCGGCGATACCGGCCCTGTTCGCGGACAGGGCCTCGGCGAAGGTCTCGAGTTCGGGCCGGGTCTCAATCTCGGTCTCGGCGACGAAGGTCTTGATGCGCTCCTCGGTCCCCAGGATGCCAAGCAGCGTACCCTGTTCGATGCCTAGGCTGCGATCGACCCCCGAGGCGCCGAAGCGCACCCCATCGCCCTTCTCGACGGCGATGATGCGCAGGTTCCAACGCCGCTCGATCTCGTCCACGCTGAGGCCGGCGAGCGGACTTTCAGCGGGAATCCGAACCTCGTGCACACTGAAGTCGCTGACGCCATAGGTCTCGGCGTAGTAGGCCATCGGATCGCCGGCCTGCAGCAGCTTATCTTTAGAGCGCGCGGGCAACACGAAGCGGCCCGCAACCACGAAGTAGAGGATGCCGGTCGCGACCAGCGCCAGGCCGATCGGCGTCACCGAGAACAGGCCAAAAGTCTCCATCTGCTGATCAGACGGCAGGCCTTGGTTGGTGGTCTTGATCAAATCGTTGAGCAGGATCAACGGGCTCGAGCCGACCATGGTGATGGTGCCGCCGAGGATGGCGCAGAAGCCCATCGGCATCAGCAGCCGCGACATCGGCAGGCCGGTGCGGGCCGAGATGCGGCTAACCACCGGCAGGAATAGCGCCGCCGCGCCGACGTTCTGCATGAAGGAGGAGATCACGCCAACGGTGCTCGAGATCAGCGGGATGATGCGCGCCTCGGTGCTGCCGCCGATGCGCATGATGAAGTTCGCGACCCGCGTCATGAGGCCGGTCTTATCCAGCGCGGCGCCGATGATCATCACCGCGATGATCGAGATCACCGCGTTCGAGGCGAAGCCATCGAATAGGTTTTCCAAGGGCACCAGCCCCGTTTCCAGGCCCATCCAGGGCGCAGCTAGGGACGTGAGCCCGAGCAGCACCATGATGCTCACGGCCGCGACGTCAACCGGAACCACCTCGAATGCGAACAGGAAGACGGTGAGGACCAGTACCGCCATCACCCAGGCCATCTCGATCGAGGGCACCTGCCCGGCGAGCCAGATCGCGAAGATGGCAAGAACGGCGCCGGCGATTTCGGTGATGGTGATCGCCTTCAGCAGTCTACTCATACGAAAACTCTCCGAATGCGACTCTGGGATCGCGTTGAAGCCCTGCGCGCTCTGGCCTAGTATTGAGCAAGAGCGCGCATGATGCGCGTCCACTAGCGTCGGTAGAACAGCCATGCATCCTGATACGGCCTCGCGTGTTCGGCAAACCTGGGATTTGATCCTGCCGCAACGAAAAACGGTTTGCCGCGATTTCTATCAGCGCTTGCTCGCCCGCTATCCCGAACTGCGTCCCCTGTTTAAGGCGGATATGGGTCAACAGGCCGATCTCTTCGTCACCATGATCAATACCGTGATCAGCGCGCTCGAGCATCCGCAACGGGTCCAACCCCTGGTCGAGACCCTAGGGGTGCGTCATGCCGAATACGGCGTGCAAGCCGCCGACTACGCGAAGTTCGAGGAGGTCCTGCTTGAGACCCTGGGCGAAGCGCTCGGCGATGCGTTCGATGCCGATGCACGATCGGCGTGGCGCGAGGTCTTCGAGCGGCTCTCGGCAACCATGCAGGCCGGCGCCGGGCATTGAGGGCATTAAGCCTGATCGGCGCCGTGGCAGCCATAAAGCGCCTCTCCCTTGGCTGCGGTTGGTGAGCTGGCAACCTTCAGCGAGCGCTAGGCAGCCGCTCAGCGGGGATCTCGCGCAGCAGGGGCGCGTCCCGATCCTTCTCCGACAGCACGGGCTGAATCCCGGCCGGCCAGTCGATGCCGATATCTGGATCATCCCAGCGCACCGCGAACTGGGCCTCGGGATGATAGGCTTCGGTGCATTTGTAGCCGAAGATCGCCTGTTCGCTGGTGACCAGATAACCATGCAGGAAACCGGGCGGCACCCAGAGCTGATGCTTGTTGGTTTCGTTTAGCTCGGCGCCCACCCAACGCCCGAAGCTGGGTGATCCGCGCCGCACATCCACTGCCACATCGAACACGGCACCGCTGATCACCTGCACGAGCTTGCCCTGACCATGGGGATTCTGGATATGCAGTCCACGCAGGATGCCGTGGCCCGATGAGGCCTGATTATCCTGCACGAAGGCCGGCCCGATGCCATGCTCGGCATAGCGCTGCTGCTGCCACGTCTCGACGAAATAGCCGCGGTGATCGCCGAACACCTGTGGCTCGATCAGCAGCACCTCGGGGATGGCGGTCGCGGTGACCTTCATAGGACAGGGCCTCGCGTGATCAGACCGAGCAGATAGTCGCCGTAACCGCTCTTGCGCAGCGGCTCGGCAACCGCGCGCAGGGCCTGGTCATCGATCCAACCGTTGCTGTAGGCGATCTCCTCCGGCGCGCAGACCTTCAGCCCTTGCCGCTTCTCGATCGTCTCGATGAAGTTGCCGGCCTCGATCAGCGATTCATGGGTGCCGGTATCCAGCCAGGCGATACCGCGGCTCAGACGCTCGACATGCAAGGCGCCTTGCTCAAGATAGCGACGGTTCAGGTCGGTGATCTCGAGTTCGCCGCGCGCCGAGGGGGTGAGTTCGGCCGCGAAGTCACTGGCCCGCTCGTCATAGAAATAGAGGCCGGTGATGGCATAGTTGGAGCGCGGCTTGACCGGTTTCTCCTCGAGCCCGATGACCCGACCCTCGGCATCGAGTTCGGCGACGCCATAGCGCTCCGGATCGCGCACCCAATAGCCGAACACGCTGGCGCCCTGGTCGCGCTCGGCCGCCGCGCGAAGATGCGTGCGCAGGCCGCCGCCATAAAAGATGTTGTCGCCGAGAATCAGGCAGGACGGGGCGCCAGCAAGGAAGTCGCGACCGATGATGTATGCCTGCGCGAGTCCGCCCGGCTCCGGCTGCACCGCGTACTCGAGCTGCACGCCCCACTGGCTGCCGTCGCCAAGCAGCTTGTGAAAGGCCGGCGCATCGTGCGGCGTGGTGATCACCAGCACCTCACGGATGCCGGCCATCATCAGCACCGCGAGCGGGTAGTAGATCATCGGTTTGTCGTAGACCGGAAGCAACTGCTTGCTGATGCTCAGGGTCAGCGGATGCAGCCGGGTGCCGGAGCCGCCGGCGAGGATAATGCCCTTGCGGTTCATTCCAGCCTTCATGCCAGCACGCCTCCCAGGGCTTGGCCGCCGAGGCGCTCGCCACGATAGCTGCCATCGGTGACCCGGCGCGTCCACTCCTGGTTGTCGAGATACCAGGCCAAGGTGCGCGCGAGTCCGCTCTCGAAGGTCTCGGCGGGTTGCCAGCCGAGTTCGGTCTGGATCTTGGTCGCATCGATCGCGTAGCGGCGATCATGGCCGGGACGGTCGGTGACGAACTGCTTGAGCTGGCTGTGAGGGCGATGGGGTGAGTCGGGCAGTGCCTCGTCGAGCAGCCGGCAGAGGGTGTCGACCACCTCGAGATTGGTGCGCTCGCTGTCGCCACCGATGTTGTAGACCTCGCCGGGGCGTCCGGCCTCGAGCACCCGATCGATCGCGCGGCAGTGATCCTCGACATAGAGCCAATCGCGGATGTTGCCGCCGTCGCCATAGATCGGCAGCGGCTCGCCGGCGAGGGCCTTGGCGATCATCAGCGGGATCAGCTTTTCTGGAAACTGGTAGGGGCCGTAATTGTTCGAGCAATTCGTGGTCAGCACCGGCAGCCCGTAGGTGTGATGCCAGGCGCGCACCAGATGATCCGAGGCCGCCTTCGAGGCCGAATAGGGGGAGTTCGGCGCATAGGCCGTCGTTTCGGTGAACTTGCCGCTCGACCCGAGCGAGCCATAGACCTCGTCGGTCGAGACATGCAGGAAGCGGAAGGCCTCGCGCCGCCCGGCCTCAAGCCCGCTCCAATACGCCTTGGCGCTGTCGAGCAGGCTGAAGGTGCCGAGCACATTGGTCTCGATGAAGGCGGCGGGGCCGTCAATCGAGCGATCGACGTGGCTCTCGGCGGCGAAGTTGACCACCGCATCGACCTGGTACTCACGCAGCAGGTGCCCGACCAAGGCCTGATTACCGATATCGCCTTCCATGAAGACATGCTGCGGATCATCGCGAAACGCGGCCAAGGTGTCTGGGTTACCGGCATAGGTGAGCTTGTCGAGGTTGATCACCCGCTCGACGCCTTGGTGCATCTTCAGATGCACGAAGTTGCCGCCGATAAAGCCGGCGCCGCCGGTGACAAGGAGGGTGCGCATGGTCTGATAGGGGGCTTTCCTGAACCAGTGGCGGATGATACCACCTCGGTCTTGAGGTTTAGCTCCGAGGCTTCAGGTCGCCATGAGCAGCCCTTTTAAGGTGGCGAAATGTGTCCAGCTGCAAGCCCCTGATTTTTCTTCGAAGTGCTTGTAGGAGATCGCTGGATTCGATGGCTGTAAGATCCACTCTGATATCGTAACCGGCTGATCTTAAATGTTGTTTTTATGCACCTTAAAAGGGCTGGTCGCCATGAGGATAACGCAACAACAGCTCAGAGAGGGTTTTTCGGGTCACGTCCAGCCCTTAGGCGGCGGCCGTCACCGGCGTTCTTGTGCGTTGACCTCAGATCGAGCCCCCCGTTACTCTCTAGCCCCGGCGCCCTTCCTAGACCCTCGGGGTGAGTTGGATGTCCTATCCGTATGATCATTTCCGCACCCACTGACTACCGCGCCGCAGCCAAGCGTCGTCTGCCCCCTTTCCTCTTCCATTACATCGATGGCGGCGCTTATGCAGAGGAGACGTTGCGGCACAATGTAACGGATCTTTCCGGCATCGCGCTGCGGCAGCGCATCCTGCGCAACATGTCGGATCTCAGGCTGGACACGGAGTTGTTCGGCGAGACCTTGTCGATGCCTGTGGCGCTGGGGCCGGTGGGTTTGACCGGCATGTATGCTCGTCGTGGCGAGGTCCAGGCGGCGAAGGCGGCGGCGAACAAGGGCCTACCCTTTACCCTGTCCACCGTGTCGATCTGTCCGATCGAGGAGGTCGCCCCCGCCATCGATCGTCCGCTCTGGTTCCAGCTCTATGTGCTGCGCGATCGCGGCTTCATGAAGAACGCGCTGGAACGTGCCCAGGCTGCGGGTTGCTCCGTGCTGGTGTTCACCGTCGACATGCCAACGCCAGGCGCTCGCTACCGCGATGCGCACTCCGGCATGAGTGGACCGATGGCCGCCATGCGACGGTATCAGCAGGCGATGACCCATCCGCGCTGGTCCTGGGATGTCGGCGTCTGGGGTCGCCCGCATGATCTGGGCAATCTCTCGAGGTATCGCGGCAAGACGACCACGCTGGAGGACTACATCGGTTGGCTAGCGGCGAACTTCGATCCGTCGATCTCGTGGAAGGATCTGGAATGGATTCGCGACTTTTGGCAAGGGCCGATGGTGATCAAGGGCATCCTTGATCCGCAAGACGCCAAGGATTCGGTCAAGTTCGGCGCCGATGGCATCATCGTGTCCAACCACGGCGGGCGTCAGCTGGATGGAGTGCCGTCCACGGCGCGCGCGCTGCCGCCCATCGTGGATGCGGTGCAGGGGGAGCTGAAGGTCCTGGCCGACTCCGGTGTGCGCAATGGTCTGGACGTGCTGCGCATGATCGCGCTGGGCGCCGATACCGTGCTGCTGGGTCGCGCCTTCGTCTATGCCTTGGGTGCCGCCGGTCAGGCGGGGGTCGAGAACCTGCTGGATCTGTTTGCCAAGGAGATGCAGGTCGCCATGACGCTGACGGGCGCGAAGACGATCTCCGAGATCAATCGTGATTCGCTAGTGAGCTTCACGGACGCAGCGTCGACTCCGGCTGCCTGAGTGCGTTCTACTCCGACCCTTTTTGGTCACATGCAAACGCCATCCTCATCATGGGAAGAGAACGGACTGGCTGCCGATCCGTTCTTGCTGCACCCCCGTTGCATTCTCCAAAACCCGGCTTTTCGTCCGACCAGCGCGGTCGTCATGCTAAGGCTCCACGTCGTAGAAGGAGTGCAGTGTTTTGGTACTTGGATGCACCCCCGAGGACGTTTCTTACTCCATGGTAGTATCCCGTACTACCCTCGAGTCAGGAGGAACGGTCACATGGCGAACATCGAAAAGGTGAGTATTGCGCTGACGCCTGAAATGTTGGCTGTTGTCCGCGAAGCGCTGCGGGACTGGAAACGCCGCTACGCCTTGGAGCAAAAAGACGTCGAGGAGCTTCGTCATCTGTGGGCAGAGGGGCTCGCGAGTAGGCCGGGGGCGCCACGCCGATATGGCAGCAATCAAGGCCGAGGCCCGGCGGCGACTGGTTGCAGCGCAAGACAGGGAAACAACGGGCGCGTGAGGGATCATGCGGACCATCAAGCGGATGGCACAGGCCGAAGAAGACCTGATCGACATCTGGCTGCACATCGCCCATGACGATGTGCGCGCTGCGGACCGCGTGCTTGATGACATCGAAGAGACGTTCGTTCTTCTCGGGGATTAGCCTGGTCTTGGCCCGGAAAGGTCCGACGTTGCGCCCGATCTTCGCTATTTCCCGGTTCGGTGGTATCTCATCCTGTACCGTCAAATCCTGTACAGCGTCGAGATTGTCCGCGTAGTTCACGGTGCCTGCGATGTCCCCAGATTGATGGCGGCCCCATAAGCCACCGAGCCATTCACGCGACGGCATCCCCGACGCGCCGTCGGCAGCTTCCAGAAGTCCCGAGGTCACGGGGTTGCCTGTCATGCTTACACCCCGCTCGCCGATAGCAGTACATAAAACCCACTGTCCAACGAGGAACACTACATGAAAACCATTACCACCACCCTGACCGCGACCCTGTTCAGCCTGGCGGCCGCTAGTGTCAGTGCCGCCGACGTCTATCAGGGCTTGAGCGCCGGTCATCCGGACCTCTCCAGCCAGCCGGCTGGCATCGAAGACGGCTTTGGCGTCAGTGCCACACAACCCGGCGTCGGCAGTCAGATCGATCGTTATCACGGCATCGCCGATGGCAACGCTGACCTGTTCAATGTCCGCCTCCAGGGTCCGTCCGACAGCGGTGATGCGCCGACCATCTACGGTGGCGCCCAGGGCAATCCGGATCTGTCATTCTGAGAGGGTCTGAGCCGTTGACGTCAGCGCTCAGTCTGGGGCCTTGTCGGCCCCAGCACTCTCGCCGACCTGATCCAACGCCGCAATGATCGCGGCCGGTTCCATACGCTTGCGATAATCGATGTCGGCAAACGCAGCGCGAATCACGCCGTCACCATCGATCACAAAGGTCGCCGGCACGGGCAAGACCCGCCGGTCGGGGCCGTTGTACTCGGCCAGGTCCAATCCGAGACGCTCACGGTAGACGGCATCCAGATCGGCAGGGACCTCGAAATAGAGGTCATAGGCTTGCATCACACGATCATCCAGATCGCTCAACACCTCGAACGCATAGCCGTCGTCCTCGACCTGCTCACGGGATTTATCCGGCAATTGAGGCGTGACCGCGACGAGCCGCGCACCTCGGGCCTCGATCTCGGGCAGGGATTGCTGCAGCCCGCGCAGCTGCAGGTTGCAGTAGGGGCACCAGGCACCGCGGTAGAAAGTCAGCACCACCGGTCCTTCGGCGAGCAGATCGGCGAGCCGCACGCGCTCGCCGACCGCGTTCGGCAGGCTGAAGTCGGGCGCCTGAGTGCCGACCGCCAAGCCTGGGTCTGGCATCGCAGCGGCGAGATCCTCAGCGGCCTGCTGCATGACGGCCCGATCTGCCGCATCGAGCTTCGGTCCGCTCGTCTTGGCGCGTTCCGCCTGAAAGGCGTCCAGTGCCTGTTGATAGCTCGGCAGCGGCGCGTCGCTCGCGGTCTCCGCTTGCGCGGCTGACGCCAAGAGCAGTGAGGAGGAGATCAGTGCGATCAGGGGGAAGGATTGCTTCTGCATGATGGTCTCTCGAGAAGGGGTGACAGCCAGAGGGCGATGGTTGCGCAAGCGGATCGAGCCTGGTTGATGATTGCACACGCAGGTCAAGGTTGGTTGCTACGAGCTGACCCCTTAAGACCGGTGTGATGGCTGAGTTCTTTCAACCGAGTTGGTCAATCTTTCAACCGGGCTTTCAATCCAGTCAGTCCTCTCGCTGCTGAGTCTGCGCATGCTCCTGCTTGCGATGCAGCAGACTCACGGGTGGCGATTCGAGCCCATGGCGTCGATTCGACACCGATTGCTTGAAATGATGCGATGTCGCGGCAGGTCTAATCCCTATGATGAACGCGAATGCCTGCAACTATCCCTTACGCGACCTGCGCCTGCTACCGTCCGCCTGGCTGCGGATTGGGAGCAGTGTCGTCAGCATCCCGGTAAGCTATCGCGCGACTTGGCTCGATGGCCTCGGCGCGCGCGGTTGGAAGCTCGATGCCAACCGCGATGATCCCGAGATCATCGCCGCGACCAGCGACGCCAGCGGTGCCATCCCCACCTCGGTCTTGGTCCATGATGCACTGGATCACCTGCTCTGCGGCTTCGCCCCCAGTGGTCATCGTGCCGAAGCGATGGCCCTTGAGCAGCTGGCGCGACGCACCGGCTCCGACCCAACCCCGGATTATCGGCAGATGGCCCGCGAGGATCTGCTCACGGGCCAGGTGGTTGGCGAACCGCTGTACCGATTCATCGGCGCAGAACTCCGTCATCAGCTCCCGACGACGGCGGCCGACTGGGATGATCGCAGGGTGATCAACGCTCTACGCGAGCAGCTCGGTGACGAGGCGCTGGTTGAGCAGTTGGTCCAGCGCATGGCTGGACTCGGCCGCGCTGGGCGGCCGCATGCGCTCCTCAGTTGGCGCGTCACCGGCTTTTCGTACGCCCGCCGCACCGAGCTTGGACTGCGCCTGCAGCGCCTGCTCGAGCAGATGGACGCCTGGGTCGATGCCGAGGGATTGACCGAAACGGCCGGCGAGATCCGCATCGGGCAGGGCGGCTGTGCCTTTGTCACCGAGCAGGGACAGCGCTTGGAGGTCTGAGCCGCCTCATTCACGTCACCGCGTCATTGCCTCACCGTGCTACCGGCCCGGCGGCTCGAGCCCGAAGCAGTCCAAATCCGAGGCGACGCTCAACTTGCCCTGATAGACAGCGCGAATCCGCGCCAGACTGTCATCCAGTGCCCGCTCGGAGCGGCGCATCAGATGGCTGAGCACCAGATGCTTGACCTCGGCCGCCTTGGCGATCTCGGCGATCTCCGAGGGCAGGGTATGCAGCCGTGCGGCGACCGGACCCGCCTGTTCGGGCACGGCATGGTCCATGATCAACAGATCGGCATCGCGCGCAAAGTCGACGAACCAGGGATCATCGCCATTGAGATCCCCGCTGAAGACGATGCGCTGATCGCCCACATCCATGCGGTAGGCCAGCGCCGGGACCGGGCCATGGGTGACGCCGATGGCACTGACCCGATAGTCATCGGTCTCGAGCACCAGGATCGGCTCGCGGCTGTCGGCCTCCAGCGTGCGGCGCTCCAGCCTGACCAGGCCATCGCCGCCATCGAGATAGCCCGAGAGGTAACCAAACGCCCCGGTCTGCGCAGCGAACAGCCCCTGCAGATAGCCCTCGAGATCGGGATAGTCCCCGCCACCGGTCGGTCCGGCAATCGGCAACGCCCGGCTGCGCGGGCTGAAATAGCCACTCTTCAGCAACGCTGGCAGATCGGTCGCATGGTCAGCGTGCAGATGCGTGAGCGCGATCAGATCGAGGTCGGCAAAGCGCGCACCGCTGGCGCCGTAGCGCGCGAAGCTGCCGCCACCGAGGTCGACCAGCACCCGCGCCTTGCCCTCCAGCCAGAGTAGATAGCCCGCGCTGGCGCGCTCCTGCTGCGCCTCCGGGCCGCCGGAGCCAAGCACCTGCACGGCAACCGTCGCCTCACAGGCGCTGAACGCGGCGCTGCTCCCAGCGCCTGTGCTGGACATTACCAGTAGGAGTGCGGCGAGTCGCCACCGTCTTGGTTGTTGCATCGGTATCACCTGTTGAGGCTCGAGCCGAGTAAGCGCCCCGGCCAGGTTTGCATAAAGTGGCCATTCCAGCGCAGCGTGGCGCTGAAACGAGCGAGGAGTCGGCCCCGAAAAAAAACGGCAATATCGGGGGTCTCTTGCATTGTGAGGGCGTCGCTTTGGAGTGGAGTTATTGCGGCCGATAAGGCAGCGCGGGTTCGCTGCACATCATTTCCCAGGACCGCCCCCGCAGCGACCTTCTTTCGCCATCCACACCGCCTGCTTGCCCCGAGAGCACAGTGACCTGAGCATGCTAGGCAATAGTCACGACACCTACGGCCTCGTTGCCGTGATCTTGCATTGATGGACGTCCGATCGACGTTTTTGGTCTGTTCAGCGTGCCAGCCCTGATCACCGACCTGCCGAATCAGGCCGACATCGCCGGCGAGATCCACCTGATCCTGGCCCTCTCGCTGGTCTCGCTGGCTGGTGTCCATGCGCTGGCGGCGCTCAAGCATCACCTGATCGATCGGGATCGCACCCTGCTGCGCATGCTGGGACGACGATCAGCTTCCAAGGCGCGCTGATGCACCGACAAACCGATCCGGTGCGACCAGGCCTGTCCTCGCCAACCGATGATTCACCGAACCCATGACCAACCGGAGAATGACCATGCTCATGCCAAAGACCCTGACCGCCCTGAGCCTGACCGCTGCGCTGTTGCTGCCCGCAATCGCCGCCGCCACGGCACGGTCACGGGCGACTTCAGCTTCCATGGTGTTACCCAGCCGGTCACCCTCGAGGTGGAGCAGATCGGTGCTGGACCCGACCCCTGGGGTGGCTTCCGTCGCGGTTTTCAGGGCGCGACCCGCTTTGCGTTGAAGGATTTCGGCATCGACTATGACCTGGGTCCCGCCTCGCAGGTGGTCGAGATCATTCTGTCGATCGAAGGCGTGCGCCAGGATGGCTAGCGGCGACGTGACGATGCAGGCGAGAGCCGCATTGGATGAGAGCAAGCCCTTGCAAAACAGGCTGTCATCAAAATGTCATCATTGAATAGAAAACAACGAGCCCGGTCACGCAAGCTATGCGAAAGCCGTCGAATGGTCGCCGGTGCAGGTGGCGAAGGGCTCGCGATGCCGATGACCGCAAGAGGGCGATTGGGTGAGCAAACAGCACAAACGGCGCTGCGGGAGCTTCAACTGCGGTTGGGTCATCGACGACAGCCCCTTGCCGGAGTGGATGCGGCCTGACCAGGCCGGGGTCATCGTGCTGTTCGCCAAACGCCGCTGGCTCGAGCGGCCGGTCGACATCGCGGTCCCGGTTGGCCGCAGCATTCCGCCGCGCGCCCTGGCTTGGCTCAAGGCCTTTGCCGAGCGCCAACAACGCCCGTTGCTCTACACCGAGCAACCCTTGAGCGAGGACGGTGGCTACGCAGCTCAGCAGCAGGTCTTCGTCCATGGTCCGCCGGCCTTCCGCGAGCAGGTTGTGGCCTGGCAGGCACGCGGAGAGCCGCTGTGGTGAAGTCTGGTCGTCCTGTCACACGCCGGGCGGCACCGAATGATGCGGATGCCAGCGCGCGAGGGCTGGCCATTACGCGCCGCCGCTTTTTGCTCGCGGCCGCCGCGGCGGTTCCTTGCTCACCCCGCGCGATCATGGCCGCGCGTCCCGAGGGAAACCCGCCAGAGCTGCTCGACCTGCTGATCGAGACTGAGCGCGAGACCTTACTCGAAGCGCTAGTGACACGGATCGCGGCCGGCCTGACCTATCCCGAGCTGCTGGGCGCCCTTGCCGAAGCCGCAGCGCGCCAGGTCCGACCCTATCCGCACGTTGGCTTCAAGTATCACGCCTTCATGGTCCTGCATGCGGTCGACAGAACGACCAGGCACGGCCCCTCCGAGGATGCCTGGCTACCGATCCTCTGGGCGGCTGACGCCTTCAAGGGCGCGCAAGCCCAGGAACAGTCCCGAGGCGGCTGGGTGTTGTCCGACGCCTCTACAGCGCT
This sequence comes from Halochromatium sp. NSM3, assembly GCF_059621085.1. Classification (NCBI taxonomy): domain Bacteria; kingdom Pseudomonadati; phylum Pseudomonadota; class Gammaproteobacteria; order Chromatiales; family Chromatiaceae; genus Halochromatium; species Halochromatium sp. NSM3. The sequence continues at coordinate 46,205 of NZ_JCAQIA010000026.1, forward strand.
CACGGCGAGCCGGATCGGCCGCTCGGTGCGACAGCATCCGGAACGGGCGTTGTACCAGGCGCTCGACCAATGGGACGCCGAGGCCGCTGACGACGCCCTGGTGGTCTTGCTGCAGCAACATGTGCCGGAGCAGATCCTGCAGGGGCTTTGGCGCTACGGGGCGCGCGATTTTCGCTCGATTGGTCACAAGGCGATCACGGTGGCGAACTGCGCGCGGCTGCTGCCAGCGGTGTCGCGCGCGCGGGCCGAGCCAATGCTGCGCTCGCTGGTACTGGCGCTGCAGAATCACCGGGGCGAGCCCAATCCGGCGACCACGGCGCTCGCGGCTGACGCACCCTGGCGCAACAACCTGGAGCGGATCAAGCAGCTTGAGCGGCCAACGACGCCTGACGCCGAGGCGACCGACGCCAACAACGCGGCGCTATCGCAAGACCTGCTCGCAGTGCTGCGCGAAGGCTCGGTCGATGACGCCGGCGCCGCGCTCGCGGCGGCACTTGCCTGGGGCGTCCCCGAGACCAGGCTCTGGACTGTCGTGTTCGCGGCCGCCGGCGAGCTGATGCTGCGCGAGCCGGGAATCCTCGCGGTGCATGCCAATACCACCAGTGATGCGCTCTTCTTGGGCGCCAGACACGCAGGTGATAGCGACACCCGAACGCTGCTGCTCCTGCAGGCGGTCAGCTTCCTGCCGCTATTCCGTGATCTGATCGGTGGTGATGGCGATGCGCCGCAGCTCAGCCGCTTAGAGCCGGCGTCACCTGCGGCCGGCGTCGCCGCCGATTCCGACGAGGCGCTCAAGGCGGTCTTTGCCACGCTCTCGGTATCGCGCCGCGAGGCCGTGCCCAAGGCGCTGGGCTATCTCGAGGCCGGCGGCTCCGAGCAGGCGCTCATGCGCCGTGCTCGGCACTACACGGTCGAGCGCAATCAGGGCGCCCACGACTACAAGTTCACTGAGGCGGCGTTCCGCAATGCCGGGGCCATGCCCGAGCACTGGCGTCGGCGCTACCTGGCCGCGTCAGTGCTCTACATGAACGGTCCCGACGACAGCGAAGATCCGGCGGTTGCCAACGCGCGCCTGCTGCTCGCTGATGCCGGGGCTAGGCGCTGAGGTGGGCGCGAGGACTGCAAGAAAAGGCGCGCCGTTCGGGTCCAAGAGGCAAACGGATCAGATCCACTGATCACATCCACCCAGGCCGAGCCCAGCGTCCCGGTGATCTTCGGCGCCAGTGGCGACCTGACCCGACGCAAGCTGATCCCGGCGCTGTTTCATCTCGCCGGCAAGGGCTGCTTGGCACCGGACCTGCAGATCATCGGCATCAGCCGCGATCCGATCGACGACGGTGAATTCCGAGCCATGCCCAAAGACGCCACCGCCGCCTCCGCCGAAATCCCTCACCTCGACGAGGCGGCCTGGAACGCCTTTGCCGAGCGCCTGCACTATCTGCCCGGCGACTTCACCGAGGCGGGCACCTACCAGCAGCTGAGCGAGATCCTAAGCCAGCAGCCCACGGCCAACCGGCTGTTCTATCTGGCCACGCCGCCCTCGGTGGCGCCGACGATCCTCCGTCAGTTGGCCGCAGCCGACCTGAACCGCGAGCAAGACGGCTTCGCGCGCGTGATCATCGAGAAGCCCTTCGGTCATGATCTCGACTCGGCGCAGGCGCTCAACGCCGTCGTCGCTGAGGGCTTCGACGAATCGCAGGTCTATCGCATCGATCACTATCTGGGCAAGGAGACGGTCCAGAACATCCTCTTCTTCCGCTTCAGCAACGCGCTGTTCGAGCCGCTGTGGAACCGCAACCACGTCGACTACGTCGAGATCACCGTCGCCGAGCGCACGGTGCGCGCCCAGTACAGCGCCGGCGAGAGCGAGGGCGCCTCGGTCGCCGGCTGGCTTGAGGAGCCGAAGGTGCCGGCGGACTCGCGCACCGAGACCTTCGCCGCGCTCGACCTGCGCATCGACAACTGGCGTTGGGCCGGCGTGCCCTTCTATCTGCGCACCGGCAAGCGCCTCGCGCATCAGGTCACCGAGATCGCCGTGCATTTCCGCCATCCGCCGATGCAGCTGTTCCCGCACGAGGAAGCGCTCACGGCCAACGTCATCGTGATGCGCATCCAGCCCGACGAGGGCATCAGTCTGGCATTTGGTGTGAAACAGCCCGGCGGCGAGCGCCGCGCGGTGCCGGTATCGATGGACTTCTGCTATCGCGCCGCGTTCGGCGACAACCCGCCCTCGGCCTACGCGGTGTTGTTGCTCGACGCCCTGCGCGGTGATCCGACCTTGTTCACCCGGCGTGATGGCGTCGAGGCGCAGTGGCGCCTGATCAGCCCGATCGAGCAGGCCTGGGCGGCGGAGACCGCCGCCCCGTTGCCAGGCTATCGCGCCGGCAGCGATGGGCCGGCCGAGGCCGATGCGCTGCTGGCCCGCAATGGCCACCACTGGCGCGCGATCGCCGACAACGTCGGTGCCTGCGCGCGCTGATTTCCCAGAGAGACCGCTCAACCGGGCCACAGGAGCACCGATGCACCAAGAGGCCAGACAGCGCGCCTGGCGCCTGCTGGAGGAATCCGTGGTCACCTACTGCGGCGAGCCGGTCGGGACTGTCGCCGCCCATGATCCCGAGACCGAGGCGCTCAA
>NZ_JCAQIA010000027.1:0-48699 GCF_059621085.1 Halochromatium sp. NSM3
TTGTGTTGCCACAAATAAACCCCTGTGGGGGGGGCCTAAAAAAACCAACCGGGGGTGGGCCCCCCCCCCCCGCCCCCGTCGCCTGGCCGGAGCACAGGCACTCGAGGCATGATGTGGCTCAGTGCTTGTCGTCCTTGACTTCCTCGAACTCGGCGTCGACCACATCATCGGTCTGCGCTTTCGCGCCCTCACTGGCACCAGCATCACCCGCCGGACCGGCGCCGGCCTCACCGCCCTGATCCTGGGCATAGAGCCGCTCGGCCATCTTACCGGAGGCCTCGCCCAGAGCCTTGGTCAGCGACTCGATCTTGTCCTTATCCTCGCCCTTCATGGCCTCCTCGAGTTCACTGATAGTGCTCTCGATGCGCTCCTTTTCGCCCTCTTCGAGCTTCTCGTCGCCGAGCTGCTCCATCGACTTGCGCGTGGCGTGGATGATCGAGTCGGCCTGATTGCGCGCGCCGACCAGCTCGTGGAACTTGCGATCGTCCTCGGCATGCGCCTCGGCATCCTTGACCATCCGCTCGACCTCGTCGTCCGAGAGGCCCGAGCTGGCCTTGATCACGATCGACTGCTCCTTGCCGGTCGCCTTGTCCTTGGCGTGCACGTTCAAGATGCCATTGGCGTCGATGTCGAACTTGACCTCGATCTGCGGCACGCCGCGCGGCGCCGGTGGGATGTCCGAGAGATCGAAGCGCCCGAGCGACTTGTTATCGACGGCCCGCTCGCGCTCGCCCTGCAGCACATGCACGGTGACCGCAGTCTGATGGTCGTCGGCGGTCGAGAACACCTGATTGGCCGAGGTCGGGATGGTGGTGTTCTTCTCGATCAGCTTGGTCATGACGCCGCCCAGCGTTTCGATGCCGAGCGACAGCGGGGTCACATCGAGCAGCAGCACATCCTTGACCCCACCGCCCAGCACACCGCCCTGGATCGCCGCGCCGACCGCCACGGCCTCGTCCGGGTTGACGTCCTTGCGCGGCGCCTTGCCGAAGAACTCCTCGACCTTGGCCTGCACCTTGGGCATGCGCGTCTGACCGCCAACCAGGATGACCTCGTTGATGTCACCAGCACCAATCCCGGCATCCTTCAGCGCCGTGCGGCAGGGCCCGATGGTGCGATCGACCAGATCCTCGACCAGCGACTCGAGCTTGGAGCGCGTCAGCTTGACGTTGAGATGCTTCGGCCCGGTCTGATCGGCGGTGATGTAGGGCAGATTGATGTCGGTCTGCTGGCTCGAAGACAGCTCGATCTTGGCCTTCTCGGCGGCCTCTTTCAGGCGCTGCAGCGCGAGCGGATCATTGTGCAGATCGACGCCCTGCTCCTTCTTGAAGGTCTCGGCGAGGAAGTCGATGATGCGCAGGTCGAAGTCCTCGCCGCCGAGGAAGGTGTCGCCATTGGTCGAGAGCACCTCGAACTGATGCTCGCCCTCGATCTCGGCGATTTCGATGATCGAGATGTCGAAGGTGCCGCCGCCGAGGTCATAGACCGCGAGCTTTTGATCGCCGCGCTTTTTGTCCATGCCGTAGGCGAGCGAGGCGGCCGTCGGCTCGTTGATGATGCGCTTGACATCGAGACCGGCGATGCGCCCGGCATCCTTGGTCGCCTGGCGCTGCGAGTCGTTGAAGTAGGCCGGCACGGTGATCACCGCCTCGGTGACCTTCTCGCCCAGGTAATCCTCGGCGGTCTTCTTCATCTTCTGCAGGATCTTGGCCGAGATCTCCGGCGGCGCCATCTTCTTGCCGTTGGCCTCGACCCAGGCGTCGCCATTGTCGGCCTTGACGATCTTGTACGGGACCATGTCCTTGTCCTTGCCGACCACCTGATCTTCGAAGCGGCGCCCGATCAGGCGCTTGATCGCGAACAGGGTGTTGGCCGGATTGGTGACCGCTTGACGCTTGGCCGATTGGCCCACCAAGACCTCATCATCATTGGTGAAGGCGACGATACTCGGGGTGGTGCGATCGCCCTCGGCGTTCTCGATCACTTTGGGTTTGTCGCCCTCCATGACGGCGACACAAGAATTCGTCGTACCGAGATCGATACCGATGATCTTTCCCATGGTTTCTCTCCAAATCTAGTTAAATTGCTTTGATGTTCGTGGTCGGTTGGCTCGCCCCAGCCCACTCATTGGCGCAGGATTTGGGGCAAAACCCTGTGATTCTCAAGCGTTCTCACGGTTCTGCCGCCGGCGCGGCATCAAGCCGCTCGCGACACCATGACCAACGCCGGGCGCACCAAACGGCCATTCAAGAGGTATCCGCTCTGTACGACGTTGACCACAGTATTCGGAGGCATATCGGAGCGCGGCTGCATCGACATCGCCTGATGATAGTTCGGGTCGAAGGGCTCACCCTCGGGGTCGATGCGCTCGACGCCGAACTTGACCATGACGTCGCGCAACAATTTCAGCGTCAGCTCGGTGCCTTCCCGCAGCTTAGCGACATCGGCATCCGGGGCCTCGGCGGCAGCTTGACCGAGTTCGAGACTGTCGCGGACCTGCAGCAATTCCTTGACGAAGCCCTCGAGCGCAAACTTGTGCGCGCTCTCGAGCTCCTTGGCCTGGCGCCGCGACATGTTTTCCATCTCGGCGCGCAGACGCAGCAGTTGGTTGTTGGCCTCATCGGCCTTCGCACGCGCGTCCTCCAGCAGCATGGTCAGCTCGGCCGGATCGCCCGGTGCGACACCGGCTGACTCGGGCTGACCCGAGTCGGACTGATGCACATCGGACGGGGACTGATCAAACGCGAGCGTCTCCTCGTCGAAGTCCGAGGCCTCGCGCTCACCGTCGACGTCCGCCACCACGTTTACCTCGGGTTGCGCTGCGTCGTCTTGCTCCTTCGTCATCTCTAACCTCTCCGGGCCACCAGGCGGATAGCGACCGCGCCGCAGACGCGCCCTTGGCCTCTCGCATTGAATGTAGGTTGTCGCCAATCAGCGCCCGCGCAAGGCTGCCGCGAGCAGCTTCGCTGTCACATCGACCACCGGAATCACTTGCTGGTAATTCATGCGCGTCGGGCCGATCACCCCGAGCACGCCCAACACCTGATCCTCGACGCGGTAGGTGGCGGTCACCACGCTACAGTCGTCGAGCAATTCGTAGCCCGACTCCTCGCCGATGAAGATCTGAACCCCCTCGGCCTCGATGCAGCGATCGAGCAGATCCAGGATCTGCCGCTTCTCGGTGAAGGCGTCGAACAACGCCTTGAGCCGATCCATGCTGGAGAGTTCGGTGAACTCCATCAGATTGGTCTGACCCGCGATCATCACATCGTCCTTGTGTTCGGCGGCCTCGATGACGCGCTGCGCCATCATCACCGCCCGCATCATCAGCTCGTCCATGTGCGCATGCGTCTGCTTGAGATCGGCCATCAACTGCCGGCGCACCTCGCGCATCTCATGGCCGTTGAACAATTGCGTCAGATAATTCGACGCCTGCTCAAGCTGCGAGGCCGGCAGTGGCTGCTCGGTCTCGAGGATCCGGTTGTGCACCTCGCCGTCACCAGTGACCAAGATCGCCAGCACCCGCCGCCCCGAGAGGCCGACGAATTCGATCTGGCGAAACACCTCGCGCTCGTGCCGGGGCACCATCACCAGCCCGGCCAGATGGGTCACGCCGGACAGTGCCCGCGAGGCGGTTTGGATCAGCGTCGCAGTATCCGTGCTGCGTGCGAACTGATCGCGCAGCATGGTCACATCCGACTCGGTCAGCGGCGCGACCTTGAGCAGGCTATCGATGAAGAGGCGATAACCCGACGCGGTCGGCACCCGCCCCGCCGAGGTGTGCGGCGAGGAGACCAGCCCCAAATCCTCGAGGTCCGACATCACATTGCGCACCGTCGCCGGGCTCAGATCGAGCCCGGTATCGCGCGCCAAGGTGCGCGACCCGACCGGCTGGCCATCGCGAATGTGGCGCTCGACGAGCACTTTCAAGAAGTGCAGCGCGCGCTCGCTGACCTGGCCTTCGGCAAAGCGACCACTGGCTCTGGAGTCCATCGACACGAGATTGTCACTCACTGGCGGCTAAACGAAACCCTTCACATCCGGGATCTCAGGCGGTCAATCGGTTGTTAGCACTCTTATCTGGCGAGTGCTAATGCGTTCAATCTAAGGGGCTCACCGGATGATGTCAAGAAGCGTCCCGGCGATCAGTCCAGCGATTTCCCCAGCAATCCCCCCAGCAATCCCCGTGGCGATCACCTGGCGATGATTGGCGTGCTCGGTGCCGCATGCTAACGTTGAGCCTGGTGCGGGTCCGCGCAGGCGGGCACTCGCCAGCCCCATTCTTCCTCATCCTCGTCTCCTAGGGAGTCGCGCGCCATCGATGGCCTGGTTCCAGCATATCGGCATCATCGCCAAACAGCATGACGACCCGCGCGTCGCAACCACGGTCGCCCGCGCCGTCAGTTACCTCGGCGCGCAAGGGGTGCGGACCTCCTTCGAGCAGGCCACCGCAGCCCTGCTGCAGCGCAACGATGGCGTCAGCATCGACAGCATCGGCGAACGCTGCGACCTGGTGCTGGTGGTCGGCGGCGACGGCACCTTCCTGCACGCGGCGCGGGTGCTGGCCGAGCACGATGTCGCGCTGGTCGGCATCAACCTCGGCCGCCTCGGCTTCCTGGTCGACATCTTGCCCGATGAGATCGAGCTGCGCCTGGAGCAGATCCTCAGCGGCGCCTACGAGGCCGACACCCGCATCCTGCTCGACGCGCGCATGGGCGAACAAGCCGCCCCCGAGCGGGCGCTCAACGATGTGGTGATCCACAAATGGAACTCGGTGCGCATGATCGAGTTCGAGACCTACATCGACGGCCAGTTCATCAATGCCCAGCGTTCCGACGGCATGATCATCGCCACCCCGACCGGCTCCACCGCCTATGCCCTCTCCGGCGGCGGCCCGCTGCTGCATCCACGGCTCGATGCCCTGCTGCTGGTGCCGATCTGTCCGCACACGCTGAGCAATCGGCCGCTGGTGGTGCCGGGCAGTAGCCGCATCGAGATCCGCATCTGCAACCTGGAGCCGGAGCAGGTGCGCCTGACCTGCGACGGCCAGGTCGACCTTCCCCTCGAGTCGGGCGCCACCATCCGCATCGAGCGAAGCCTGCGTCGCATCCGCCTGCTGCATCCGCACGATCACGATCATTACCGCATCCTGCGCGCCAAGCTCGGCTGGGGCGGCCATACCCATTCCGATCTACCGTGCTGAACCTCATTACCGTCCAGGACCTGGTCATCGTCAGCCGGCTCGAACTCGAGTTGGGGCCGGGCCTGACCGCGCTCACCGGCGAGACCGGCGCCGGCAAGTCGATCCTGATCGACGCGCTCGGGCTGGCCCTGGGCGACAAGGCCGACGCGAGCCTGATCCGCAACGGCCGCGAGCGGGCCGAGATCAGTGTCGATGTCGACATCGCCAACAACCCGCCGGCACGCGCCTGGCTCGCCGAACAGGCGCTCGACGACGGCGACGAGTGCCTGATCCGGCGCGTGCTAGTGTGCCGTGGACGCGCCCGCGCCTCCATCAATGGCCGTGCCGTCAGCAGCGCTCAGCTGCGCGCGCTCGGCGAGCGTCTGGTCGACATTCACGGCCAGCACGCGCATCAGTCCCTGCTGCGGCCAGCCGCGCAGCGCGCGCTGCTCGATGGCTATGCCGCGCATCAATCGCTGACCAGCGCGGTCGCCGAGCACTATCGGCAGTTTCGGACGCTCGATCAGCGCTGGAAGACCCTGACCGAGGCGCGCACCGAGCGCGAGGAACGCCTGGAGCTGCTGCGCTTCCAGCTCGAGGAGCTGGAGGCCCTCGAACTCGGCGAGCACGAACTCGATGAGCTGGACGCCGAGCAGCGCCGGCTCGCCAATCAAGGCGAGCTGCAGGCCACCGCAGCAACGCTGGTCGAACTGCTCTACGAAGGCGAGCAGTCATTGCGTGATCACCTCGGCCGCGCTAGCGCCGATCTCAGCGACCTGAGCACGATCGATCCCAGCTTGGGCGAGACCCGCGAGCTGATCGACGGCGCCACGGTTCAGATCGAGGAAGCAGCCGCGAACCTGCGCCATTACCTGGATGGGCTCGAGATGGACCCGACCCGCCTCGGGGTGGTCGAGCAGCGTATCGGCCATATCCATGACCTCGCCCGCAAGTACCGCGTCGCGCCCGAGCAGCTGCTCGCCTTCACCGCCGAACGCCGCGACGAGCTGCAACGTCTCGAGCAGGCCGATCAGTCGCTCGAGGCGCTGTCCGCTGAGCGCGAACAGGCCCGCGCGGCTCTGCTCGAACGCGCCAAAGCCCTGAGCGCCTCGCGCCGCGAGGCCGCTCGGCGCTTAAGCGAGACCGTGACCACTGCGATGCAGGAGCTGGGCATGGGCGGCGGTCGCTTCCAGGTCGAGGTCGATTCTGGCGATGCCGAGGCGATCAGCAGTCAAGGACTCGATCGCATTGCGTTTCTGGTCAGCGCCAACCCGGGCCAGCCGCTACAGCCGCTGGCCAAGGTCGCCTCCGGCGGTGAACTCTCGCGCATCAGCCTCGCGATTCAGGTCGCGACCGCCGAGGTTGGCGGTATCCCGACCCTGGTCTTCGATGAGGTCGATGTTGGCATCGGCGGCGGTGTCGCCGAGATCGTCGGCCGCTTGCTGCGTCGCCTCGGCGAGAACCGGCAGGTGCTCTGTGTCACCCATCTAGCGCAGGTCGCGGCGCAGGCGCATCAGCATCTACGGGTGCAGAAGTCCGCGCGCGAGGATCAGACCTTCACGCGTATCGATCCACTGAATGCCGAGCAGCGCATCGACGAGGTCGCGCGCATGCTTGGCGGCACCGAGATCACCGAGACCACGCGCGCGCACGCGGCGGAGATGCTGCGGCTCAGCGAGCGCGAGTGAGTCCGTCGCGCGGCAACCGTTCAGAGATCCAATTCGTGGCGATTAAGCGCCATGCTGCAATGGCGGCTCAGCAGCGCAATGCAGCCGCTCCAGATCGCGTCTCAGATGATCGGCGACCTGCTCCGGGGTCGGCTGCCTCAGCCAGGGGATCACACCCAAACAGGGCTCTGGCAACAGATCGCGGAGCGTGGCCAGATTGTCATCGGCGGCAGCCATCGCTGGATCGACGCGGTTGGCAATCCAGCCGGCCAGTTGCAAGTCCTCAGCTTGGATCGCCTCGGCACTCAGCAGCGCATGGTTCAGACAACCGAGCCGCAGGCCGACCACCAGCAGCACCGGCAGCCCGAGCGCTCGCGGCAAGTCCGCCAGGGTGAGTTCCGTCCCAAGCGGAACGCGCCAGCCGCCGACACCTTCGACGATCACCCAGTCGGCCCGCGCCGCCAGACTGTGATATGCGGTCTGGATCGGCGCGAGTTCGATCTCGACACCGGCTTGCGCGGCGGCGATGTGCGGCGCGATCGGCGGCGCGAAGGCGTAGGGATTGATCCGCGCATAGGCGACCGGCAACGAACCCTGAGCTTGGATGCGCAGCGCATCCTCGTTGCGCAGACCATCCGCCGTGACCGCACAACCAGCGGCAACCGGCTTCATCCCGAGCACGCGCTGGCCGCGCTGCTGCAAGGCGGACATCAGCCCGAGCGTGACTTCGGTCTTGCCGATCTCGGTATCGGTGCCAGTAATGAATAGTCCCTGCCCGTGCGCCTTTGCAGGCTCCGGCGCTGGTCTCGAGATCAATGCCATAGGACTGACAATCTCGTCATTCACGGCATGGATCTCATGGACATAGGCAACCGCTTAACCCACTCACCGCGCGGCCCGCCGTGGGATCGCCGACAGCGGGATCGCGACCCCGTCGGCGATCTGCCGCTGCGCCGGCGCCTTGACGCCAGCCGGCATCCAGGCCTGGCCATAGACCACCTCCCAGGTCGAGGGCAGGCGCCCGTCGCGCCGTGCCTGCTCATAGGCGGCTTCCATCGCCGCTAAGGTCGCACGGCCGGTCAGCGCGCGCGGGCGCTCGTGCAGCGCGTTGCGCCCGCCGATGGCCTTGAGGTCGCGCATCAGGTCGCGCACGCTGGCATAGGTCATGGTGATGCGCTCGGCGTCCATCACCGGATCGGCGAAACCAGCCTGGACCAACGCATCGCCGATATCGTGCATATCCAGAAACGGGCTGACATGCGCATGGGCACCGCCGTCGGCCGCAGCCCAGGCGCGGCGCAGCTCGATCAGGGTGTCCGGGCCGAAGGTGGTAAACATGAGCAACCCTTCGGGGCGCAACACGCGACGCAGCTCAGCGAAGGCGTGCGCGAGATCGCCGGCCCATTGCAGGGTGGCGTTAGAGATCACCAGATCGACCGAGTCGTCAGCCAGCGGCAGCGCCTCCAGGTCAGCGCAGAGTGGGCGCGGCCGGTTGCGCCAGGTGCCACGGCGACGGGCACGCTGGAGCATCGCCTCGGCGAGGTCGAGGGCGATGATCCGGGATTGGCGCCAGCGCTTGGCAAGGGCTTCGATGCCCTGCCCGGTGCCGCAGCCGAGTTCGAGGATGGTCTCTGGGCGCAGGCGCACATAGTCGAGCCGCTCGAGCATGCGCGTGCTGATCTCGCGCTGCAGCACGGCAGCCTCGTCATAGCTGGTCGCGGCGCGCTCGAAGGCACGGCGGGTGGCGCGTTTGTCGATCGGGCTCATGGGGCGGTCTCGTCGAGAAAAGCGGTGATCCTGCCGGCGACCTCATCGCCGTGCGAGAGCAACGGCGCATGGGCGGCACCGGCGATGGTTCGACACTGGGCCTGCGGCATCAAGAGCGCAATCCGCTCGGCCACCGCAGCCGGAACCAGGGTATCGCGCTCACCGAACAGCCAAAGGGCAGGTTGCTCGAGATCGGCGAGGCGCGCGCGCAGGTCTTCCTCGCGCAGCAGGTCAAGGCCGGCGAGCAGCGCCTCGGGTTGCGGCTGGGGTCGCTTGGCGATGCCAGCGCGCAGGCGACGCAGGGTCTCGCGGGCGTCCTGACTGCTGCGGACCTGGAGCGAGAGGAAACGCTCGAGGGTGGTGCCGGGGTCGTCGCGCAGCGTGCCGTGGAAGCCGTCGAAGGTGGCGGCGGGCATGGCGGCGCGCCAGTCGGCGGCTTGCACGAAGCGCGGCGTGGCGGCGACCAGGATCAGGGCGCGGATGCGGCTGGCGGGCGGGCGTGGGCTGGTGGCGAGGCTGCGGGCTGGTGTGTGCTGAGCGGGTGTGTGTTGGCCGGGGCCAAGGGGTCGGCCTGGACTGCGCGTCTGGAGCGCGGCCTGCAGCGCGACCAGGGCGCCGAGCGACCAGCCGAGCCAGATGGCTTGTTCGGGGGCTTGGGCGAGCACGGCGTCGGCCCAGTCCGGCAGGTCGCGCCAGTGCGGTTGGAAGGGCGCGTGGCCGTGGCCGGGGAGTTCGATGGGGTGCAGGTGGAAGCGCTCGCTGAGCGCCGCTGGGAGTGCTTCCCAGACGCCGTTGTTCATGCCCCAGCCGTGGAGCAGGACGAGAGTGGGTCGGTCGTGGTGCATCGTTGTTGGTGAGCTTGGTGCGTGTAGGTTGGCAGCGGTGTGCCGCTTGTTTCTGAGCCTTCTGAGCCGTTCCCTGCTGATTGTCTTGCTCGCGTTGGTCGAGTGTGTCGCGGTTTTGGTGCGATGGCCTAACTTGGCGCTCGTGCCGGCGTCGGCTGGCGGGCGCTGGGGGTGTGCACAGCAAGGATGCTGTGCGCAAGCCGTCCAAGGACGGATTCACGGCGTCCCCCGGCGCCCGCCAGCCGACACCAGCACCTCTGGGCTATTGCTACTCCTTGGGGGTGCTGTTTGGAAGTCTCGCCAGGGTGTCGAGGAGGCGATCGACATCGGCGTCTTCATGCATGGCCGAGAAGGTGATGCGCAGGCGCGCGGCGCCTTGGGGGACGGTCGGCGGGCGGATCGCGGTGACTAGGATGTCGTTGTCTTCGAGGAAGCGACTCCAGCGCAGGGCGGTGTCGACATCGCCGGCGATCAGCGGTTGGATCGGGGTCGGCGAATCGGCGAGGGCTAGCCCGAGCGTTTCGGCACCGGTGCGGAAGCGTTTGATCAGGCGCTGAAGATGATCGCGGCGCTCGTGCTCGTGCGCGGCGATTTTGAGTGCCGCAAGGCTGGCGCTGGCGAGCGCGGGCGGCAGCGCGGTGGTGTAGATGTAGCCGCGCGCGCGCTGGATCAAGAAATCGGTCAGCTCGGCGCTGCCGGCGACGAAAGCGCCGAAGGTGCCGAGGGCCTTGCCGAGGGTGCCGACGAGGATCGGGACTGCGGTGTGTGCCTCGTCGCCGTGAAGGCCGGCGTGTTCGAGGGTGCCGCGGCCGTTGGCGCCGAGGACGCCGATGCCGTGGGCGTCGTCGATCATGAGCACGGCGCCGGTTACGTTGGCGATGGCGGCTAGCGCGGGTATCGGTGCGAGATCACCGTCCATGCTGAACACGCCATCGGTGACGATCAGGCTGCCGCTGCCATCTTTGCGGGTGCTGCCGAGCAGGTCCGCTAGGCGCTCGGTATCGGCGTGTGGATAGCGGCGCAAGCGGGCTTGGCTGAGCTGGGCGCCGTCGAGCAGCGAGGCATGGTTGAGCCGGTCGGCAAGGATCTGGTCGCCACGTCCGCAGAGGGCCTGGATGACGCCGAGGTTGGCCATGTAGCCGGTCGAGAACAGCAGCGCGCGCTCGCGCCCGACGAAGACGGCAAGCGCTTCTTCGAGGGCTTCGTGGGCTTCGTGGTGGCCACTAATTAGATGCGAGGCACCGCTGCCGACACCGTCGCGCACAGCGCCCTCGCGCAGGGCTTCGATCACCGTCGGATGCGCGGCAAGGCCAAGATAGTCGTTGCTGCAGAAGGCAAGCAGCTCGCGGCCATCGATGCGCGGGCGCACGCCCTGCGGCCCGGCCAGCAACCGCCGCTGGCGATGCAGGCCGGCTTGGCGTAGACCGGCGAGTTCAGCGGCGAACTCGATCATGGGCGCGCGGTCTCGTGGGCCTGGCAAGGTGGTGCGTGGCGCCATCGGCATCGGGCGCCGTAACGCTTAGCCGCCGTGATCTCGCTCACGGTCTGGCGCCTGCTGCAGTGTCGCTCGCCGGAGCCTGACGGTCGATCGACTTGTGACAGGCGCCGGGCTGGTCGCGCCCCTCGAGTTCGGCGACCTCGGGCTGCAGCCCGAGGCGGGCGAACAGGTGCTGGTCGCGCGCGGCCTCGGCGTTATCGGTGGTCAGCAGCCGGTCGCCATAGAACACCGAGTTGGCCCCGGCGGCGAAGCAGAGCGCTTGCAGCTCGTCGGAGAGGCTGGCGCGACCGGCCGAGAGGCGCACATAGGAGGCCGGCATCATGATCCGGGCGGTGGCGATGGTGCGCACCAGTTCGAGCGGATCGAGGGCCTCGGTGCCGAACAGCGGGGTGCCCTCGACCTGCACCAGCAGGTTGATCGGCACCGATTCCGGATGCGCCGGCAGATTGGCGAGCTGACAGAGCATCGAGGCGCGATCGCGGCGCGATTCGCCCATGCCGAGGATGCCGCCGCTGCAGGTCTTGAGGCCGGCCTCGCGCACGTATTCCAGGGTCTGGAGTCGGTCTTGGTAGGTGCGGGTGCTGATGACCTGGCCGTAGAATTCGGGCGAGGTATCGAGGTTATGGTTGTAGTAGTCGAGCCCAGCCTCGCGCAGACGCCGGGCCTGGTCGTGCTCCAGCATCCCAAGCGTAACGCAGGTTTCCAGGCCCAGTGCCTTGACCCCGCGCACCATCTCGATGACCTGCTCTAGGTTCTTGTCGGTCGGGTTGCGCCAGGCCGCGCCCATGCAGAACCGGGTCGCGCCCTCCTCGCGCGCGGCGCGAGCGGCTTGCAGCACCTCGCCGACCGGCAGCAGGCGCTCGCGCTCGAGACCGGTGTCGTGCTTGGCGCTCTGCGAACAGTAGCCGCAGTCCTCGGGACAGGCGCCGGTCTTGATGCTGAGCAGAGTGCTGACCTGGATGCGGTTCGGATCGAAGTGCGCACGATGGGCCGATTGGGCCGCGAACAGCAGGTCATTGAATGGTTGTTTCAGGCACGCGCTCGCCTCGTCGATCGACCAGTCGTGACGGATGGGGACCGCGCCCTCGAGCGAGACGGGGGCGCACTGTAGGGATGGCGACATAACGGAGGTCCGGCAGCGGATTTCGGGAGTTGCGGCGCTGGAGTGCCGCCACGATCTAATCTGCTAGCCTAACCATCGGCTCGGCGCTGTCAACCAAATGCAGCACTCGCAGTTGACAAGCGATCGCTCCGAGCGACCGAGACTCGGCCATACAGCCAGGTGCGCCTTGCTCAAGCGAGGCTATACTCGGGCTCTGCCCGACTTGAGGATTCAGCATTTGGAACCCCGGATCGCTGGCGCTTTGCGACAAAATGCCCGCGTTCCTGCTTTGCATCATTGCGTGGAGCGGGCCTTGGCCCTCCTCTATCCGCCTACTTGCGTGCTCTGCGGCGCGCCCGGCGAGGCCGGTCGCGATCTCTGCGCGGGCTGTCATGCCGATCTGCCACTCATCGGCGCGCACTGCGCGCGCTGTGCCCAGCCGTTCTCGACCTCGGCTGCACCGACGCTCGCATCCGAGCGCATGGCGAATGTCATGGTCTCGAGCGCGAGCCCGAGTGCGGATATGAGTGCCGGGATGAGCGCGGGCACGGGTGGTATCTGTGGCCGCTGTCAGCAAGCCCCACCACCCTTCGCGCGCTGCACGGCGGCCTTTCGCTATGAAGAGCCCCTGTCCTCGCTGGTCGTCGAGATCAAGTTCCGCTCGAGACTGAACCTGATCCGCCTGCTCGGCGAGCTGTTGACCGAGACGCTGAGCGCCGACAGCGAGCATCCCGACTGGCAGCCTCCGGCGGCGATCGTGCCGGTGCCCCTGCATCCGCGACGCTTGCGAACGCGCGGTTACAACCAGGCGTTGGAGTTGGCGCGCGTGGTCGGGCGCCGCCTGGCCATCCCCGTCAACCACCGCTGTTGCCGGCGTACCCGGGCGACCCAAGCTCAAACTGAGTTGGACGAACGCTTGCGTCTCACCAACATCCGCGATGCCTTCGAGGTCACCGAGCCACTGCCTCAGCACCTGGCGATTCTCGACGACGTGGTCACCACCGGCGCCACGGTCTCCGAGTTGGCGCGGAGGCTGACACAGGCCGGTTGCGAGCGGGTCGATGTCTGGGCCTTGGCGCGCACCCCATGATAGAGCAGCAGGTGCTCGTGCTTGGCCGCTGGGCCTGTGCCCATATCCATATAGCCATATCCTCATTTGCCCGTCTGAGGGGAGTAGATTTCGCTACGGGCGTCTTGACTGTAGACTAGCCAACAGCATGAAGTGGACGCACCACTGGACTTCACCTAACCGAGAGGAAACGCAGCATGGCCATTAGCTTGCAAAAAGGCGGTAATGTCAGTCTCACCAAGACCGACCCGGGGCTCACCAATGTGCTCGTCGGCCTCGGCTGGGACGCCCGTTCCACCGATGGCGCCGATTTCGACCTCGACGCCAGCGTCTTCATCGTCGGCGATGACGACAAGGTCCTCTCCGACGCCCACTTCGTCTTCTACAACCAGAAGACCTCCCCCGACGGCGCCGTGGTGCATTCCGGGGACAACCTCACGGGCGAGGGCGAAGGCGACGACGAGTCGGTGTCGATCAATCTGCCCGGCGTCAGCGCCGATGCCAAACGCATCGTCTTTGCCGTCACCATCCACGAGGCCGAGAGCCGCAAGCAGAATTTCGGTATGGTGCGCAACGCCTTCATGCGCGTGCTCAACAAGGACTCCAACACCGAGCTGGCGCGCTACGACCTCTCCGAGGACTACTCGACCGAGACGGCGATGATCTTCGGTGACATCTACCGCCACGGCGAGGAGTGGAAGTTCAAGGCCGTCGGCCAGGGCTTCGAGGGCGGATTGCAGGCGTTGGCCAAGGATCACGGCGTCAACCTCGGCTGATCCGAGACTCAGTCCCATCCGCTGGAGGAGGCCCACATGCCCGCCTTTACGATCACTGGTGACATCGATCCGTTCTTGCATGTGAGTCTGCGCAAGGGCGAGAAGATCTTCTGCGAATCCGACGCCATGGTGATGATGGAAGCACCACTGCAGGTCAAGGGCCAGATGCGCGGCGGCCTCGGCAATGCGGTGATGCGGCGCTTTGCCACCGGCGAGTCGTTCTTCCAGCAGGAGATCGAGGCCGTCACCGGCGACGGTGACTGTCTGCTCTCGCCGGCCCTGCCCGGCTCCATTGAGCTGCTCGACGTCAGCCCGAGCATGTCCTATACCCTGTCGGACGGCAGCTTCGTCGCCGCCGAATCGGGCGTTCAGGTGCGCCCGAAGCTCAACACGGTTGGCGGCGGCTTCTTCGGCGGTACCGGCGGTTTCGTCATCATGGAGGCGGTCGGCACGGGCAAGCTCGCCGTGTCGGGCTTCGGCTCGATCTTCACGCTCGACATCACCCCCGGCCATGAGACGGTGATCGACAACAGCCATGCCGTCGCCTGGTCGTCGGACCTCTCGTTCGAGGTCGGCATGCCACAGACCGGGGGCGGCTTCTTCGGCAACATCGTCAATTCAGTCACCTCTGGCGAAGGGCTGGTGATCCGCTTCCGAGGCCAAGGCAAGGTTGTGATCTGCTCGCGCAACCGCAGCCTGTTCCAACCTCAGAAGGGCAACTGAAACCTCCACATCTCGATAGCGGCGCCCTCCAGTCACCACAACGACATCATCATTCACCCGAAACGAGGACAACCGAGATGGGCATCAGCCTTCAAAAGGGTCAGAAAATCTCCTTAGACAAGGAGGCCGGTGGCGGCTTGAGCCGGATCATCATGGGCCTTGGCTGGGACGCGGGAAACAGCAAGAAATCGGGCATGTTCGGCGGCCTATTCGGCGGCGGTGGCGCTAGTATCGACCTGGACGCCTCCTGCCTGCTGTTCGACGAGCAGGGCAATCAGCTCGACGCCATCTGGTTCCGCCAGCTACGCAGCAAGGACGGCAGCATCCAGCACACCGGCGACAATCGCACCGGCGAGGGCGAGGGTGACGACGAGCAGATCAAGGTCGATCTCGCCGCGCTGCCAGGCAACGTCAAAAGCCTGGTGTTCACCGTCAACAACTACACCGGCCAGGATTTCTCGCAGGTCGAGAACGCCTTCTGCCGCATCGTCAACGGTGCCAATAACAGCGAGATCGCGCGCTACGACCTCTCCTGCCAGGGCGGGCACTCGGCGATGATCATGGCCAAGGTCTATCGCCACAACGGCGAGTGGAAGATGCACGCGATTGGCGAGGTGGGTCGCGGGCGTACCTTCGAGGAACTGCTGCCGCAGATCAAGCCGCATCTGTGAGGTGACGACGGACGCGCCCGATCGCTGCTGTCGCCCTCTCGGGCCTCGATATCGGCCACCGGCGACTTCAGCATGCGCTCAGACAGCAGCCTGGACCTAAACCCACCCCGATGCATCGAGCTGGCCACCGGCAGGCTCGAGGTTCGGGTCACGCGCGCGGCATTCCCGCTCGACCAACTCTGCGGCTTTGCCGCGCGCGCCAATCCCAAGCGTGGCTTCCTGTTCGTTAGCAAGGTGTTGGGCAAGCATTGGCCGGCCCGACCAGCGACGATGGAGCAGATCCATCGCCATCTCGCCCACGCCCTCTCGCTGGGCCAGCAGGGGCCTTGGCTGCTCGTCGCCATGGCGGAGACCGCCACCGGGCTAGGTCAGGGCGTGTTCGAGGCCCTGCTCGAACAGCACCCGGACGCCGCCGCCCTCTTCCTGCACTCGACCCGCTATCGAGTGCCGGGCTATCGCGCGCTGGATTTCCAAGAGGCCCATTGTCATGCCCCGGATCAGATCCTCTACGAACCGCTCGACCCGGAGCACCAGCGGCGCTTCGCCTCGGCCCGCGAGCTGGTTCTGATCGACGACGAGATCAGCACCGGCTCCACGCTCTGCAATCTGGCCGCCGCCTACCGGGCACGCAATCCGCACTTGCAGCGTGTCCACTTCGTCTCCATCACCAATTTCAGTGGGGACAAGAGCGCCGCCGCCTTCAGCGACCGACTTGGTCTGCCGGTGACCCTGGTCAGCGCGCTGGATGCCGAGATCGACTTCAGGCCAGCACCTCGGCTCGCCGAGCAGCCAGCCCCGAGCGCGGTCGGCGACAATCGGCGGCAGCTGGATCAGCTCGCAGCTACTGGCGGGCGTTTCGGCATCAGCCAACGCTTGCCGCTCCGCGAATCAGAAGTGGCCGCGCTGGTGGACGATCTGCCTCTGGAGGCACCGCTCCTGGTGCTCGGCACCGGCGAGCTGATGCACCCGGCATTTCGGATGGGGCGTGTCTTGGAGCTTGAAGGACGTCATGTGCGTGTGCAGTCGACGACCCGCTCGCCCATCCTCCCTGGCAGGGACATCACCCAACGTCTGGTCTTTACGGACAATTATGGCGAGGGCATCCCGAACTATCTGTACAATGTCGATCCCAATGCCTATGCGCGTATCATCCTCTGCCACGAAACCCCGAGCGACAGCCTAAACGATGTGTGCGCGCGGCTCGGCGCACGCTGCGTGCCTTACCAGATGCTGCCCGCTGGGGTCTGTGTTTAGTCGTCTGCCCCAGGGTGTCTGCCCCCAGCGCAGCGTATCGAGCGTGACGCTGGCCATCGCCCTATCCTAGCTAGCCCTTAACCAACCCACACTCAACCCTAAGCGGAGGCACTAATGGCAATCAGCTTGAACAAAGGCGGTAACGTCAACCTGAGCAAGGAAGCACCCAATCTTGAGAATGTGCTCGTCGGCCTGGGCTGGGACGCGCGGGCGACCGACGGCCAAGATTTCGACCTTGATGCCAGCCTGTTCATGGTCAAAGAAGACGGTAAGGTGCCTGACGATAGCCACTTCATCTTCTATAACCAGACCACCTCGCCGGATAAATCCGTCGAGCACACCGGCGACAACCTCACCGGCGAGGGCGAAGGCGACGATGAAACCATCCATGTCACCCTGTCGAAGGTGCCGGCCACGATCCAGCGCTTGGTCATCGTCGTCACCATTCACGATGCCGAGGCCCGCCGCCAGAACTTCGGTCAGGTGAGCAACGCCTTCGTGCGCATCGTCAACCGTGACAACAACCAAGAGGTGGTGCGCTTCGATCTGTCCGAGGACTACTCGACCGAGACCGCGATGATCTTCGGCGAGATCTATCGCCACAGTGGCGACTGGAAGTTCAAGGCCGTCGGCCAAGGCTTCGCGGGCGGCCTCAAGGCACTCGCCCAGCAACATGGCGTCAACGTCGGCTAGCCGCAGATGGACCTGACACGCGGACAACGCGCCAAGATCACGGACCTGATCGCCAACGGCGAGCGCTTCAGGCTCGGCGTCGCCATTCAGGCGCCGGGCTTGGGCATCGACTATGCCTGCTTCGGACTGGACGCCGAAGGCAAGCTCGCCGACGAGCGCTATATGACCTTCTTCAACCAGCCCAGCTCGCCCTGCGGCGGGGTGCGGCTGAGCACGCCTGCGGGTGATCCTGCAGACGCTCTCTCGGGTGACACGGCCAGCTTCACCATCGATCTCGGCAAGCTGCCGCTGAGCATCGAGTGCTTGACCCTCACCGCAGCGATCGAAGGCACCGGCGCCATGTCGAACATCGGCCAAGGCCATGTGCGGCTCCTCGACGGCGCCACCGAGACCGGACGCTTCGCCTTTAGCGGGGCCGACTTCGCCGCCGAGCGGGCGCTGATGCTGCTCGAGGTCTACCGTAAGGGCGGTGTCTGGCGCACTCGCGCCATTGGCCAGGGCTTCAACGGTGGACTCTCTGCCCTGGTCGAGCATTTCGGCGGCACGGTCGCCGAGCCGACGCCGGCTGCCTCGCCGCCGTCAAGGTCTCGGGCGACACCGCCTCCACCGTCTCAATCACCACCGCCTCAGCCCAAGACGCCGCCGGTCAATCTCAGCAAGATCACGCTGGAGAAGAAGGGCAACCGCGTCTCACTCGAGAAGCCAAGCAACGCCGAGCATGGCGAGATCCTGATCAACCTGAGCTGGCGCCCAGCGGTATCCGGCCCGGCCAAGCGCGGCCTCTTTGGCGGCGGCAAGCGATCCAATCAGATCGATCTCGACATCGGCTGCCTCGTCGAGCTGCGCACGGGGGACAAAGGCGCGATCCAGGCGCTAGGCAATAATTTCGGTGATCTGCTCAATCCGCCCTACATCGCGCTGGATGCCGACGATCGCAGCGGCACCCGCAGCGAAGGCGAGAACCTGCGCATCAATGGCAAACATTGGGATGCCATCCGGCGCGTCCTCATCTATGCCTTCATCTACGAGGGTGCCCCCAACTGGGCCGAGGCCGATGCCAAGATCAGCCTGAAGACGCCAGGACAGCCCGAGATCGAGGTCCGTCTCGACTCTCGGAGCAACGACCAGCCCATGTGCGCCATCGCCCTGCTGGAGAACGACACCGGCGCGGTACGCATCACCAAGCTGGTGGATTACTATATCGCGGCCACCGCGAGGTCGACCAAGCCCATCAGTGGGGCTTGAAATGGGTTCGCGGCAGCAAGGACTGAATACCCAAAGCGCCCTGTCAGAACAACTCACCCCCTGAGGAAGACATCCCATGAGCTTTCAAAACTTTGTCAATAATCTCAAAAGCAAGGCCTCGGAGCTGAAGAACGAGGCCCTCAAGTTCAAAAACAAGGACTTCATGAACGCCGCCGTCAGCGGCTCGGTGCTGATCGCGATGGCCGACGGCCACATCTCATCGGATGAGAAGCAGAAGATGATGCGCTTCATCGAGAACTATGAGGCGCTGTCGGTGTTTTCGAGTAAGGAGCTGATCGACAGCTTCCAAAACGTCGTCAGCCAAATCGAGTTCGACAAGGATCTCGGCGAGACCAAGGCTTACGAGGCGGTGCGCAAGATGAAGAGCAATGACTCGGCGGCACGTCTGATCATGCGTCTGATCATCGCTATCGCTGGCGCCGACGGCGTCTTCGACGACGACGAAAAGCGCGTCGCCCGCAAGCTCGCGATGGAACTCAACCTCAATCCCGCCGACTTCGAGCTGGCCTAACCTGATGTAAATCGCTTTGACCACAGAAGAAAGCGCCTGTGTGAGTCCGTGTGAATCTGTGGTGAACGATCAAGGCCTTTGAACCCAAAGTGCGCAAGCTCGTGTTCCTGGATCTGGACGACACCCTGTTCCAGAGCCATCGCAAATGCCCGCCGGACGGCGCGCTGCACCCGGTGGCCAGACTCCGGGACGGCAGCGCGCACTCGTTCATGACCTGCAAGCAGCGTGCGTTCTGGGATTGGCTGGCGGCCGACGCCACACTGGTGCCGACTACGGCGCGCGACTGGGATGCGCTGCGCCGGGTCGATCTGCCGTTCGAGAGTTGGTCGATCCTTGTTTATGGCGGCGTTTTACTCGATCCGAGTGGCATGCCCGACCCTGAGTGGCTGGAACGCATGCGCGCGGTTTCCGAGGTCGCACGCGCCGATCTCTTGGATCTGCTCGAACGCGCGCAAGCGTACATTCAAGATGAGAACCTCGCGGCACGGGTGCGTCTAGTCAGCGAGTTGGATCTGCCCTTCTATTTCGTCGCCAAGCATCGCGACGGTCGTGACGAGGATCTGGCACGGCTCGACGCCGAGTTGATCCAGCCGTGGTTGAGCGCGCATGGCGACGCCTACCGCGTGCATCGCAATGACAACAATCTGGCAGTGATCCCGCGAGAGGTCGGCAAGGAGCACGCCGTGCGCCACCTGATCGACCGCTTCACCAACGGCGATGAAGAGTGGCTAACGATCGGCATCGGTGACAGCCTCATCGACGGTGCCTTCATCGCTGCTTGTGACTACTGCATCACACCGCGCGATACGCAACTCTTCGCCGCGACCTTTGGCCGCCCGCTGTTCTAGGCCTCGCGGCCCGGCCTTCTCATCTCATCCTTATCATCCCATCGCCGCGCACATCCCATGGACCGAGATCCGCTGGAACAACAACCCCAGCCGCTGCGGCCGCAGCCTGCTCAAGGTCGCTGCTTTCGCGGCAGCTATCGCCCCGAGGATGTGCGCTTCCTGCTCACGCCGATCCAGCTCGAGCCGACCCCGGTAGCCGAGAAGGAACGGTTGATCCAGAGCGGTCAGCGCCATTACAGCGAGATGCTCAGCCGCGAGTCGCTGCCCTCGCCGCGCTACATGGCCCTCTTCGAGCAGGCCTGGGCGATGAATCGTGCGCGCATGGCGCAGGGGCTGCTTGATCTCGCCGCCATCATCGCCGATCAGCGAGCCGATCAGATCACCCTACTCTCACTGGCGCGCGCCGGCACCCCGGTCGGCGTGGTGCTCAAGCACACCCTAACCGACCTCTTCGCGCGCTCGGCGACGCATTATTCGCTCTCGATCATTCGCGATCGCGGCATCGATCAGCAGGCGCTGCGCTATGTGCTCGAGGAGGCTGGTCATGATCCGGCCAGCGTCGTCTTTGTCGACGGCTGGACTGGCAAAGGCGTCATCGCGCGAGAATTGCGGCGCGCCATCACCGATTTCACTGAGCATCACTGCCAGGGCGAGAACGAGGGCGCTTTAGACCCAAACCTTTATGCCCTCACCGATCTCGCTGGCGTCGGCATCGCGCCCTCGGATGCCGACTATTTGATCCCCTCGAGCATCATGAACGCAACCCTCTCGGGGCTCGTCAGCCGCTCTATCCTCAATGAGCGGATCGGCCCTCGGGACTTCCATGGCTGCGTCTATTACGCCGACTTCGCGCCCCAGGATCGCTCCGTCTGGTTCGTCGACGCCCTGCGCGATGCTATTCGCGAGCAGCTGGCCGCAGGCTACCGGCCTAACCCCAACCCGATTGACCCAACCCCGGCGAGGACTCGCTCACAACGCCTCATCGCCGAACTCAAGACCCGTTTCGCCATCCGCGACGAGAACCTGATCAAGCCCGGCATCGGCGAAGCCACCCGCGTGCTGCTGCGGCGCGTGCCCGACCTGCTGATCCTGCGTGATGCCGAGATCCCCGAGGTTGCGCATCTGCGCCAGCTCGCCGACGAAAAGGCCGTCCGCTGGGAGGTCGACCCCAGCCTGCCCTATCAAGCCGTTGCGTTGATTAAGGGGGTCACCGATGCTTGAAGCCTATCGCCTGGGCGGTTCCCTGTATGTCCCCGTGACTCATAAGGACTGCCTACAGATCGCCAATGGCAGCAAATGGCCTGAGCTGCGTTCGGTCATCTTCTGCACTGAGGACGCGGTCGCTGCCGAGGCCCTCGGCCCGGCGCTCGATAACCTGCGCTACTGCCTCGGCACGATGCGCCCGAACAGTGAGACACTCCGCTTCGTGCGGGTGCGCAACCCCGAGATTCTGAGTTGGCTGCTTAATCTACCCGGCGTCGACAAGCTCGACGGCTTCGTCCTACCCAAGCTCGACATGGGCAGCATCGACGCCTACATGGACCAGCTCGACGGCAGCCGGCGCCACTACTACTGCATGCCAACCCTCGAGACCCACGACGTATTCGATCCCGCGCGCATGACCGAGCTGCGCGACTACATGCTCGAACGCGACTATCAAGACAAGATCCTCGCGCTACGCATCGGCGGCAACGATCTCCTCGCGCTCCTCGGTATCCGACGCCCACGCGACCGCACCCTCTATCGCACCCCACTCGGGCTGACCATCGCCAACCTGGTCACGGTCTTCAAGCCGCATGGCTTCCAGCTCACCGCACCCGTGTTCGAGCATCTAGACTGCCCTGAGATGCTCGAAGAAGAGCTCGGCGAAGACCTCGCCCATGGCCTCTGCGGCAAGACCGCGATCCATCCCGATCAGCTGCCACTGATCGATAGCCGCTTCCGGGTCTCACCCAGCGATCTCGAGGTGGCCCAGCGCATCCTCGACGAAGACCGCGCCGTGTTCAAATTCGGCGGCTCCATGTGTGAGCTTGCCACCCACAGCACCTGGGCCGAGCACATCGTCGGGCGCGCAGCGAGCGAGAAGCACTGGCATGGGACGCTCACCCGGTGATGATGGCTGAGTCATCTGGTGGTGGGTGATTGCGAAGGTAGTCTCTGACCTCGGTGATGATCTGTTCCGCCGTCTCCTCGCGAGATTGACACCGATCCGCCCACGAACGCCCTGGATGCAGCATGTCCGCACTATCGAGGTTGATGGCCTCTTCAATACTTCGCTTGTGCTGCAGGAGGCGATTGGAGAGTACCTTTCCGGGGGCTGCGTCAAGATCGCCGCCCTTTCTCGCACCTTTCGGCACCGCTTTGCCCACGTAAATGGGCACAACGAAATTCTCTCTCTGGTTTTTTTCGCTGATTGCTGCGTAAGCGGGAAAATCGCCCTGATAGTAAATCGCGTAGATGCCAGCGCCATCGAAACTTGCCAAGTCGGTCATGGGGATGACCGACTGCCGTAGCATCGCCTGGCCAACGCTCTCGCCAAGATGACGTTTGTCTAACGGATTGAAGGGTATGACCCTAACGCCCGTCATGCGATCTTTCGCATGCGCAGATTCGCAAGCTTGCGAAATTCGCTTTCAGCGAGACGCATGGCCACGGACGCCGCCACCTGACGTCCAAGCACCACAGGCACGGCATTGCCGAGTTGCCGCATGGTTTCCGTCCAAGAGCCATGGAACACATAGCCGTCGGGAAAGGTCTGTAACCGCGCTGACTCTCTAACGCTAAAGTACCGCACCTGTCCATCGTCGAGAACCATCATATTTTCGCCACCAGGAACACCGTGATCACCGGCCTTTAGCGTCTTGGCAGGCATATCCAGCAGACTGCCCGTATGCCCTGGATACATTTTCGCTCCGTCCTGAAAGGCGTGATTCAAAAATCCGCTTGCTTCACGCTGGCGTGGGTCTGGCAGATCTACCAAGGCATCACGAACTGTTCGCCATGGCTTTCCGTGGAACAAAGGGAAACTAGACGATAATTGACGAATTCTAGCTTCCGATTTTCTGGGAACCTCTGGGCGCCGGTGTTTGGCCACACCATGACGTTCCCAATAGTCACCCGTGACCCACTGGGAATAAAGCAAGGCATCCAAGCCATGAGTCGGACGGGGGAAGGACCATTCGATACCAAGATCGGAACGGAAGCCCACCATGAAAACGCGCTCCCGTTTTTGCGGCACCCCGTAATCCGCTGCATTGACCAAGGTGGAAACAACATTGTAGGCGAGTCCCGATGCACGAAGCGCGCCAGAGGTCTTTTCAATCTGCAGACGCTTGAGATGATCGAGCCAGCTTTCATGATTCCTGTGGGTGACCTCTGGAAATTCCAGTTGTAGCAGGATGTACTGGTAGTAATTGGCGAAACTCGAGCGAGTCAATCCTTTCACATTCTCGATAATGAAGGATTTCGGCCGCAAGGCTCGGACGACATCAACGGTTGCGGGAAACATGTCGCGCTTGTCGCCATACGCCTTGTGCTTCCCGCCCATCGAAAAAGGCTGGCATGGCGGCCCGCCGGCCAGAAGATCAATGCCCTCGGGAATGGGCGACCAGTCGAACTCACGGACGTCACCCTCCCATAGGGGCCAATCGGCAACCACCGGATAACCGCGTTTTTGATTCTCCCTGATGGTGTCGCAAGCCCAGCGATCCCACTCGATCACTGCTAGAGATTCAAAACCCGCAAGGGACACGCCCATGGCGAGTCCCCCACCCCCGGCGAAGAGTTCAACCGATTTCATTTCTAATGGAGGCTAGCGCTTCTCAAACGTCTCCACTGGATGCAGGCCCAGCTTATCGCGAATCGTCTTGCGCGCCAGGTCGATCGGAATGATCAACACTGAGAACAGCAACACCCAGATCCACTCACCCAGGCTCAGCCCGACGGTACGCAGCACTTCGCCACCGAAGTAGGTGAAGATGATCTGCAGGGTGAAGATCAGCGCGACGACGATCATGAATAAGCGGTTCTCCGTCAGATGCTCGAACAGATCGACGTTCTCGGTGCGCGCGTTGAACTTGTTGAAGTTGTTGATGAATACGAAGAAGGCGAAGAAGCCGGTCAGGAAGGCCGCCTGGTCGAACTCACCAACGTCATCACGGAACAACGACTTGATGGGATCGAAGGTCAAAAAGATGATACTCAACGCGGCGATCGCAAAGCCGTTGATCAGGATCGAGGACCACATATCGCCGCTGATGATCGGCGTATCGCGCGGGATCGGCTTCTCGCGCATGTAGCGCTCCAACGCGGCTTCTCCCGAGAAGGCCAACGCCGCGAGCGTGTCCATGATCAGGTTGATCCACAGCAGCTGCACCATGGTCAGCGGCAGATCGAAGCCGAAGAACGGCCCGAGGAAGGCGACCAGGATCGCCGAGATATTGACCGTGAGCTGGAAGATCAAGAACTTCCGGATCGACTTGAACAGCGTCCGTCCATAGAGCACCGCGCGCGTCAGCGACGAGAAGTTGTCGTTGAGGAGGACGATATCCCCGGCCTCCTTGGCCACCTCGGTGCCGCTACCCATCGAGAAACCGACATCGGAGCGCTTCAAGGCACCGGCGTCATTGACCCCATCGCCGGTCATCCCGCCGACCAGGCCGATCTCCTGCGCGGCCTGGACCAATCGGCTCTTGGTGTGCGGATAGGCGCGCGAGACCACCTGCAGGCGCGGCAGCACCGCCTTCAGCTCCTCATCCGAGAGATCCTCGATCTCCTTCGAGGTCATGGCCACCCCAGTCCCGGCGTCGAGCAGACCGACATCGGTCGCGATCGCGCGCGCAGTCTCGTGTCGGTCACCGGTGACCATGACCACATGCACCCCGGCCTCGCGCGCCACGCGCACCGCATCGCGGGATTCCGGTCGCAGCTCGTCACGCAGGCCGACCACCGCCACCAGCGTCATCTGCTCGGGCAGCGCCTTATGCTCGCCGATCGGCGCATCCGAGACGGCCAACGCAAGCAAGCGCATCGAGCGCTCAGCCAGCGCGTTTAGGGTCGGCTCCAGCTCGGCCGGCGTTAGCGGCTGCGGCTGACCATCGGCATCGAGCATCTGCGTGCAGCGGGCCAGGATCAGCTCGGGCGCGCCCTTGATCAGGGTGGTTGCCGGACCACCCTCGAGCTGCACTGCCGAGAACTTCCGCGCGGTACTAAAGGCCACCATGTCGACCACGGAGGCCGGGTCCGGCTCGCGCAACACCGGCTCGACAAAGCGCAACAGGGCCTGCTCGGTGCGATCCGCGCCGATGATGTTGACCGCATCGGGCTTACTGACATCGAGCACGGCCATGGTATTCAGCCGGATCGAGGTGCCGACCGTCGCGCGAATCGGCTCCGGCAGCGTCGCGAAATCCGACCACTGTTGGCCATCGCCAAGCACCACCGTCGAGACCTGCAGATGGCCGCGAGTGAGCGTGCCGGTCTTATCGGTGAACAGCACATTGAGGCTGCCGGCCGCTTCGATACCGAGCAGCTTGCGCACCAACACCCGGTCCTGCAGCAGCTTGCGCATATTGATCGACAACACGATCGCGACCATCATCGGCAGCCCCTCGGGCACGGCGACGACGATGATCACCGCCGCCAGGATGATCGCGGTGACGAAATCGCTCACCAAGGCGCCCCAATTCGCCCAATCGGCAAGGAAGGGGCCAATGGTCCCTAGCGTCAGACCGCGCTCCATGAACAGCTTCTGGCCCATGAACGCAAACGCGATCGCGACGCCGCCGAAGAGGCCGAACTTGCCGATCTGACCGGCGAGGATCGACAATTTCGCCTGCAGCGGGGTCTCCCGCGCCTCGCTACTCATCTCCTGCGCCAGACGCCCGTAGAAGGTCTTATCGCCCACCGCAGCCAGCTCGACGACGGCCTCCCCGTCCTCGATCACCGAGCCTCGGAAGACCCAATGCGGATCATGCAGATCCGCCACCTCGGCGGCGACCTCCTGATTCGGCACCGCGTTCTTGTTCACCGGCTCGGACTCGCCGGTCATCGAGGCCTGATCGACCGTCAGCTCACCGGCGAGGACGATGCCATCCGCAGGCACCTTATCGCCCGGCTGCAACAACACCATATCGCCGACGACCAGGTCGTCGATCGGGATCTCCAGGCTCGAGCCATCGCGGAACACCTTGACCTGGATCTGCGAGGCGTCGGTCAACAGCCGCTGAAAGGCGCCCTCGTTCTTGTACTCCGACCAGGTCGCCACGCCCACGGCGACGAGCACCGCGATGGCGATGCCGACCCCTTCGTACCACTCGGCATAGCCGAACAGCGCCAGCGCTGTAATCATCACCAGGGCGACCATTAGCACGATGATCGTCGGGTCCTTGAAATTCGCCGTCAGTTTCTCCCAAAAGCCTTCGCTCTCCTGCGGGGTCAGCGCATTGCTCCCCCACTGCGAGCGCGAGGCCTTGACCTCGTCGGTGGTCAGGCCCGGATAGTTATTTTTCATGAGTGATTCCTGTTCTTAAAAAGCGGGGCGTCACGGATGTTAGACGGACGATTGCCTAGCCGCAGGAGCCGATGAGCGCTGCTCGCGCAGATCCGCGAGACACAGCGCGAGCGACTGCCGCCAATCCGGCAGGGCCAGCCCAAAGGTCTTGCGGAAACGCCCGGTGTCGAGCACCGAATAGGCTGGACGCGGCGCGGGTGCCGGGTATTCGCTGGTTGGGATCGGCGTGAGCCGGCACTGACTGCCGGTGGCCTCGCGAATCGCCTCGGCGAAACCGAACCAGGAGGTCGCCCCACCCCCGGTCACATGATAGAGCCCCTTGATCTGCTCGATATCGAGGCTGCCATGGAAGACGCGATAGGTGATCTGAGCGGTCACCTCGGCCAGCATGCGGCTCCAGGTCGGGGTGCCGATCTGGTCATCGACGATGCGCAGCTCGGTCCGTTCGCGAAAGAGATTCAACATGGTCAGCAGAAAATTACTGCCGCGCACGCCATACACCCAAGCGGTGCGAAACACCAAGGCCGGCGCGCCGGAGTGCAGCAGCGCCTGCTCGCCAGCGAGCTTGGTGCGGCCGTAGACACTCCTGGGCTCGGCCGGATCCTCCTCGCGATAGGGGTGATTGGTGATGCCGGAGAAGACGAAGTCGGTCGAATAATGAATCACCGGGATGCGGGGCGCGGTGCAGAGTTCCGCCATCAGTGCCAGCGCATCGGCATTGATGGCCTGCGCGCGCTCGGGCTCGCTCTCGGCCCTGTCGACAGCCGTGTAGGCGGCGGCATTGACCACGGCATCCGGCGCGGTCTCGTGGAACAGCCGGCGCAGCGATGCCGAATCG
The DNA here is from genome assembly GCF_059621085.1 of Halochromatium sp. NSM3. NCBI lineage: Bacteria > Pseudomonadati > Pseudomonadota > Gammaproteobacteria > Chromatiales > Chromatiaceae > Halochromatium > Halochromatium sp. NSM3. The sequence continues at coordinate 27,222 of NZ_JCAQIA010000027.1, forward strand.
GTCAGATCCACCGCTGGCCCGTCCGCACCATCGAACGAGGCGGCAATGACCTGACCAACGGGCGCGAGGGTCCGGCGCAGTTCCCAGCCGACTTGTCCGTCGGAGCCAATGAGGAGGATGCGGGGGGTATCGGTCATGGCTCAAAACGGAATATCGTCATCGAAATCGGTGTCTGAGCCGGTCGGGGCTCGACTGCTGGGGGCTTGACCGGCGGAGGCTTGATTGTCGAAGCTCGGACTGGCGGCGGGCGCATCCTCACCGCGCTCAGGGGCCGACGCACTGGATGCCGCAGTGGGCGCTGCGGCACGACCATAGCTGGCTTCGCCGCCACCAGCGCCGCCACGCCCATCGAGCATCTGCATCGAGCCGTTGATATCCACCACGATTTCCGTGGTGTAGCGGTCTTGGCCATCCTGCCCTTGCCATTTGCGCGTGCGCAGCTTGCCCTCGATATAGACCTTGGAGCCCTTGCGCAGATACTGCCCGGCAATCTCGGCGAGTTTGCCGAAGAGGGCGACCCGGTGCCATTCGGTGCGCTCCTGCGGCTCGCCGGTCGTCTTGTCGCGCCAGCTCTCGCTGGTTGCGATGCGTAGGTTAGCGACCGCGCTGCCACTGGGCATATAGCGCACCTCGGGGTCCACGCCCAGGTTGCCGATCAGGATCACCTTATTGACGCCGCCACCTGCCATCGCATTCACTCCAAAAGGGTCGAGCTATCGAGTCTTCAATCGAAGCTTCAATGGTGCCCAAAGGGGCGCGGGCTTGTCCACCGCGCCAGTTGGTCCACTGCACTTACCGCACTCCAGCAACACGTGCGCCTGTTTGCCGCTCGTCTCCGTCTGCAGGCGCGCCGCACTGTGCTAGCATCCGGTGGCACGATAACACCCGGAGCGCGATGTGAAGCAGTGCGTTTACTATGGTCTCCTTGTTTGCGCCAGTCTGCTCATCGGCGGCTGCGCCTCGCAGCCCCCTCGCCAGAGCAGCGAGGCCAGCGTCGGAGCGGTTGGGCCGGAGATCCAGCTACCAGGCCCTGGCGTCGAGGAAGCGCGGCTGCTGGCGATGGGCATGGCGCGCAGTAAAGGTTGGCGGATCATCGAGGCCGGCGAGCGCCGTTTTTTGCTCGAACGCCCTCTGCCGCCGGACTCACCACAGACCCGCATGCTCAACCCCGAGGGCCATCCCAGCACACCCAGACTGCAAGTCGAGACCCGGCTGAGCGAGCGCGGCCGCGATGTGCTCGTCGGCTTGAGCGCTTATGTAGTGGTCAATCCCGGCACCGAAACCGAACGCCGCATCGACTACACCAGCGACTACGAAGACGCCCTGCTGATCTCGCTGAACGCCCTCGCCAACGCCTGGCTCGAGAATCGCACCCGTATCGCCTCCGAGATCCCGCTGCCGCCCGATCCCGATGCCGTGGTCATCGCCGAGGCCAGCACCAATGCGCTGCCCGAGATTCCCACCGAGCCCACACAGGATGCGCCCACCGGAGCCGGAGCCAGTGCCGAAACCGGAGAAACCGGCGCTCATACGCGTACTGATGCACCAGCTGCCGCGCCCGCGCCAGCCTCCTCGGTGACGCTCGAGCAGCCCGCCTTGCGACGCCCGGCCGGCCGGATTCGAGACGAGTTCGCAGCCGCCGAGACCAGCGAACCCAACGAGATGCTGGTGCTCGACAACCCCTCCCCGCGCGGACTCTGGACCTTCTATGCCGAGGCCTCGGCCCGCGAGCGCGGCTGTGAGCCCGATGAACGCGGCGCCGTGATGCTCAGGGCCACGCCGGCCTTCGAGTTCTACGAGATCCAATGCACCGACGGCGGCAGACTGATACTCAGCTGTCAGGGCGGCGTCTGCCGGGCTCGTCCCTAACCTGGCCTCCAGGGCCCAAGCATCGCTCCCAGCCCCCAGCCACAAACCCTGCGGCATGAAAGCGCTCAGTCCCCTGCTCCTGGCCCTCCTGCTTATCGCCCCCAGCGCGGCCACAGCCGCGAGCGCCGGCCCCAGCGTCCTGATCGGCAACTCCACCGTAGCCCGCGTCAAGGCCCTCGCCCTCGACACCGCCCTCGCGCGCGGCTGGACGCTCATCGAGAGCACGGCTGACCGCATCATCTTCGAGACCCCGTTGGAACAACCCGCCAGCGACGGCCCGCCCGGAGCCGCGCCCCCCGAGACCACCCACTTGCGCATCCGCACCGACCTCGAGCAACTGGCCGGCGGAACCCGGGTCTCGATCCAGGCCGAGGAACGCTGGTGGCGCGGCAGCGCGCGTGAATGGCGCGCCGACGTCACCCGCCTCTACCACGACAACCTGCAAGACGCCCTGCGCTCGCTGCAGCAACGCTGGCAACGCTATCTCCAGACCAGCCCAACCTTTCCGGAGGCCGCGCTCACTGCCCCCGCCATCGAACCGAGCTTCAACGAGACCCCGGTCGGACTCTGGGCCTACTATGCCGAGCGCTACGCAAGAGCCGCTGGCTGCATGCTCGACGATCAGGGCGCCACCCTGGTCAGCAGCAACCGCCGCGAAGAACTCCATCGCGTCTTTTGCACCAACCAGACCCCTATCATGGTGCGCTGCAGCAATCAGGGCTGCGGCCGGTCGCGTTGAACAGCGTCCGGCAAGGCCAAATAATGCAGGCGTTTCAGCTCCCGCCGACCCTGCGCCACCGAGTCGAGCACCAAGCCGCTGGTGAGCAGTAAGAACCCGAGCAGCATCATCCCCGTGGCCAGAATCGCAGTCGGGAAACGCGGCACCAATCCCGTCTGCATGAACTCGATCACGATCGGCACCGCGAGCAGGATCGAGCCGCTCGCGAGCAGTGCGAACAGGACCGAAAAGAACCACAGCGGCCGTTCTTCCTTCACCAGCAGGCCAATCGTGCGCAAGATGCGCAGCCCATCGCGAACAGTGCGCAATTTACTCGGTGAATGCGCCGGGCGCGCGTAATAGGGCGTCTCCAGCTCGGCCACCCGCAGGCGCATCTGCAACGCATGCACACTGAGCTGGGTCTCGATCTCGAAACCGTCCGACAGCGCGGGAAACGACTTCACGAACCGCCGCGTAAAGACCCGATAGCCGGTCAGCAGGTCGCGGAAGCGATTACCGAAGAGCGCCGCGATCAACCCCGTCAACACCTGATTGCCCAAACGATGCCCGCGCCGATAGGCATCCTCGCCACGCTCGACGCGGGCGCCGCAGACCATATCCAGCCGTTCTGCGATCAGCTGCTCGATCAGCATTGGCGCGCTCGCCGCATCATAGGTGCCATCGCCGTCGACCAAGAGATAGAGATCCGCCTCGATCTCACTGAACATCCGGCAGACCACATGCCCCTTCCCCCGGCGCTCCTCGTGGCGGACGATCGCCCCCGCCTCGGCTGCGACCGCTGCGGTCCGATCCGAGGACTGATTGTCATAGACATAGACGCTCGCCGCCGGCAACAGAGCGCGAAAATCACGCACAACAGTTGTAATCGAAGCCTCTTCATTCAGGCACGGGATCAACACCGCCACCCGCAGGTCGGGCCGCAGTGACGACGCCATGACAGTAGAATCAGGCTCAGTGGGATCAGACATGGACTCAACCTTAGATGTTCGGGACAGAAGCGACGGACCGCATCATCCAGAATGAACGTGATACGCTCATTAACACTGATTTGGGATCAGGATGCAGCAGTGACACTGTCGGCAAATCGCATTTCGCGGCTGAGGCTCCTCGGGCTGGGACTCATGCTCGCCCTTCCACCCGCTGGGCTAGTCCGCGCCGCCACCGCCGAAGAGACCGCCGAGGCGCGCCAGTTGATCGCGCAAGGCAAACGCTTCGAGCACGGCGTCGGCGCCCCGCAACAGCTCGACCAAGCCCTGACCTTCTATTGCCAGGCTGCCGATCTCGGCCTGGGCGAGGCGGGTTTTCATCTCGGCTGGCTCTATGCCAGCGGGCGCCTTGGCGCCGTCGACGAAGTCATGGCCGCCGCCTGGTTCCAAAGCGCGCACGCCGCTGGATATCCACAAGCGGAATCGCAACTGCGCCGGCTCAGGGCGCTCGATCGCCCACTAACCGAGCAGCCGCGCTGTCTGCTCACCGACGCGCTCGTGGAACGCCGCCTGCCACCTCCGGGCAACACCGATAGCGCCAACGCGTCCCCGGCAACCCAAACACCGGCCGGGTTTCAGGTCCGCAAGCTCGCCCGCGCCGATATCATCGCACTGGTCCGCCAACTCGCGCCCAACTTCCGGCTCGATCCCGAGCTGGTGCTAGCGTTGATCCAGGCCGAGTCCAATTTCGACCCCACCGCCCACTCACCCAAGGATGCGCGCGGGCTCATGCAACTGATTCCAGCCACCGCCGAGCGGTTCGGCGTCCAGGACATCTGGGACCCGGTGCAGAACATGCGCGGCGGCATGGCCTACCTGCGCTGGCTGCTGGATCATTTCGACGGCGACCGCGAGCTGGCCCTCGCCGGCTACAATGCGGGCGAAGGTGCCGTCCGCCGCCATGGCGGCATCCCGCCCTATCCCGAGACCCAAGCCTACGTCAAGCGCATCACCGCGCGGCTCGACGCCACTCCTGTCACTGCCGAGGCCCGCGACCGGGCACAACGCTGATCTTGAAACTCATCATCCAGATCCCCTGCTACAACGAGGCCGAGACCCTTGGCCTCACCCTCGACGCCCTGCCGCGCCAAGTGCCCGGCTTCGAACACGTCGAATGGCTCATCATCGACGACGGCAGCCAGGACCAGACCGTGCAGGTCGCACAGCGCTGCGGCGTCGACCACATCGTGCGCCACAGCCGTAACCTTGGCCTCGCGCGCGCCTTCAGCAGCGGCCTCAGCGCCTGCCTGCGCCAAGGCGCCGACGTCATCGTCAACACCGACGCCGATAACCAATACGATGCCCGCGATATCCCCGCCCTCACCGCCCCAGTGCTCGCCGGCGAGGCCGAGCTAGTCATCGGCAGCCGACCAATCGAGCAGATCGCCCACTTCTCGCCGCTGAAAAAACGCCTGCAACGGCTCGGTAGCTTGATCGTGCGCCTGGCCAGCGGCACCCAAGTGGACGATGCCACCAGCGGCTTTCGCGCCATCAGCCGCACCGCCGCCCAGCGTCTGATCGTGTTCAACAACTACACTTATACCCTCGAGACCATCGTCCAGGCCGGCCATCGCCAGATGGCCATCGCCACGGTGCCAGTGCGCGTCAATCCCGACCTGCGCCCCTCGCGGCTGCTGCGCAGCATCCCCTCCTACGTTTGGCGCAGCATGGTCACCATCGTCCGCATCTTCGTCATCTACCGGCCGTTTCGGTTCTTCGCCAGCATTGGGGCTTTGCTCTTCGGCCTCGGTTTCCTGATCGGGTTGCGCTTTCTCGGGTTCTACCTCAGCGGCAGCGGCTCCGGGCATGTGCAGTCGCTGATCCTCGCCGCCGTGCTGCTTGGGATGGGCTTTCAGACACTCTTGGTCGCCTTTCTCGCCGATTTGCTGGCGGCGAATCGGAAGTTATTGGAGGATATTCGTTTTCGTGCTGGGGTCTGGCAACTGCGCAACAGGGGTTATTAGGCATGACCAGCTTTAATCTTATACGTTTTTGCTGAAATCCAAGACGCGGTCACAAAGAACAGCAGATCACCAACAACTGTTACTAAACGACCGAGCAGGATAGCTAGGATTAAATCAGCCTCAGCCACAAGCCCCTTAAGCAATAGTAGCAGTATCAATTCACGAACACCTAAACCTGCTGGAGCCCCAGGGGTCAGCAAACCAACCAACCAGGCAGCAATGTAAGCAGATCCGATTATCAGCCAGTAACGAAATGACAAACCCTCAGCGTCGGCAATCAGATCAAGCGAGGCAACAAATATGGCTCCAGAAATAACTAAAAAGAGCATTTGCCACCCAAACGTCCACACAGGCTGGCGACCAACGCAATTTATTGATAGAGCCGTTATCAATGTGACAGAGCCAACGAGAAGGAACACAACTTCCAACTCTAGAAAATCTGGCAACACAACTGGCAGTAGCAACAGGCTAAGCAAGCTTCCAGCAACGGCCAATGTGCCAAGTTCCAAAATGATAGATTTAGCCAGAACCCCAGCCGCCATGCCGGTAGCCATGCCAAGCGCCTGCCTCCCGGCAAGGTGAAAAATATTCCCTGGTATGTACTTGGCCAGCTGTGAAATGCCATAGATTCTGAACGCGTTGATGCGCGTCACCGAAGCACCTAAGTGGACTAACAGATGCCACCAAGCCAAGGCAAGCAAAAAATTAGCTAACCCAGAGATCAGAGCAAATCCAGAAATTTGACCCCACGCTGACGACCCAAACCTGGAAAAATCGAGGTCGAGCCAGTAAGACTGAAGCCGAAATGCGACGAACACGAGGCTTATTAACGCCAAGCCACTCCCAACCCAATGCAAAGCACGCCGTAACGACTGGGTCTCGATCAGTGGTGCGGACGACATAACAGCATCGTCCAGGGCAGTGGACTTCTTGCTTCAATAACATCGAAATACTGTGAAACCAGCTCAAAAAAACCCTTTCTAGTCCAATGTTGTATATGTCCGGGGGTATTACCCAAACGCCTGATATATTTGCCTCTCGCAAGATTGAGTGCACACCAGAGAGGCTCTTGCGGCACACTGAGAATCAAATACTTTCTCGCGACTCGCTGCAATGCCTTCAACCCAGCTTCCGGATGCTCCAAATGCTCAATTACCTCGCAACAAACTATCAGGTCTGCTGCATCTTTGGCTGTATCAAGATCGTAGATGCTGGCAACTTTAAAAATCGATGGCGGAAAACCACAGCTCTCTGCATTAGTGCGTGCAATCTCGATAACACTGATTGAGAAGTCGCTGCCTCTGGATGACAAACCTTGATCATTCCATCGCAATACCCAATAACCTTCGCCACAGCCAATTTCATGTATCGATTCAGGCGAAGCTTTGGCTACAAATTCGGACAAGGTGTCCTCAAAGCCTTTCATTATCCATTTGACTATGGGATTACTTGTGCTGTATTTGTCATAGGTATTACCAATTGCGATGCCACTTTCTTCGATGCCACCGGCAATCTTTATGTTCACAAGTAAGCCCTTTTAGTTCAACTAACGATCAAAAAAATGTGGCTCTTTTCCGATCCCTGTGGGTGGCCTCAGAAGATCGACCGATCCACTAACCTCAAAATCCGTACTTGCTGATCAACCATCAGCGCGTGGGGCTTGACGTTTTTGCTGAGCACAGCGCCGGTACCGCCGAAAGCAGATCACGCTACTTAGCCATTAACGAGCTTGCGAACAAATCGGCGCGCGTCCTTGAGCAGCAAGATCAGTTGCCGATCTTGCAATGGCGTCGGCTCGAAACCAAAACGGCGATAAAACGCATCGGCCGAGCATCGACAGGGTGTGTCAGTAGCGCTCGAATTCCGGCGTGTTCGGCAACGGCGATCGTACGCATGATGGCGTCCTGCAGCAGACTGTAACCCAGACCCCGCTTCTGGTCATCCAAATCCACCGCGAGCCTCGCTAGAATAACCAGCGGTATCGGGTACTGCCCCATCCCGCGACGAATGCGCTCTGAGGCTTCCAGCGTATCGATCTGACCAAAGGTCAGACTGTAGTAGCCAGCCACCCGATCCTGATCACAAGCCACAAAGGTTCTCGCCGAACCGCTACCTTGCGCCTGGCGCGCATGCTGCAGCAGCCAATGCGTGAGGGCGGGCTGACCGCAATCGAATGCCGCCAGCCGATGCGTTGCACTCAACGGCTGAGGCGCCGACACATTCAAGTGTCGACCCAGACCGGACGGCGAGAAAACAGATCCTCCAGGCCCGGATTGTCCGTCTCGGGGCGATCCAACATTTGCAAGAGTGCCTGGTATTGACTGCCCGAAACCATGAACAGACGTTGATCCAGCAAGGTCTGCTCTGCGGCCTGGTAGGCAGCATCGAGAATAAAATCCGTCAGCGATTTGTGGGCCACTTCGGCAGCACGGCGCAGCACTGTCTCCTGCTCGGGGTTGGCACTCAGGCCTAGACGGGAAGATCGGTCAGCTAGACACTTCTTCGGGCTCGCCGTAAGTTTCGATTCCCAGGCGCCGGGCGACATCTTGAGCGCGGCTGTCGATCATCGGTGAGATGACGATGAGACGGTTGGCCTGACGCTCGTGCCGCCGCTCGTAGAACCGGGCCTTGCGCTCGAAAATATACATCCCGGCTTTGTCGATAGAGGATTTAAGCTCACACAGGATAAGCAGACCATTTTTGATGAGGACATCGATCTCGATTTGGTCCGGACGACCGAAAACCTCGCCGTTGTCATCGTATTCGCTCACATTGAGCACCTCGACACCAAAGGTCTTTTCCAGGATGCCGGCCAGTGCGTCGCGAAAGGCTTTCTCCGAGCGCAATCCCCAGCGCGCGCCTAGGGCACCGATGCTGCGGTCGATGCGTTTACCCAGCGCAAGGCTTTCCTCATGGAGACCTTTTAGCTCCGCTTGGTTGACTTCCCACTTGCGGTTCTGCTCTTCCCACTTGCGGTTCTGCTCTTCCCACTTGCGGTTCTGTTCCTCTCGCAACGCTTGCAGCTCTGCCTGGCTCGCTTCCCACTTGCGGTTCTGCTCCTCTCGCAACGCTTGCAGCTCTGCCTGCTTGGCTTCCCACTTGCGTTCGGCTTCCTGGCGCTCGCGCTCGAGGCGTTCGTCGTTCTTTCGCCAGAGTGCGTCTTGGCGTTCACGCTCTCGGCGCATTTCCTCCAGCGTTTGATGGAACCAATCGTTGGTCTCGTCGCGGCGGCTGTAAAGGTTGGCGGTCAGACTGAGGATGGCTTCGCGAAATGCAGGATCGGATTCGAGCCATGTGGGCAACTCGCGCTTGACGGTCTCCTTGAGTGATTCGAGCGTCGTCATCGGCTACTCCAGGTTGATCCAGAATCAGACAATGGCCCTAGGGTAGCACCGGCGGATGCCTGCAAGTAGGGGAGAACGGTGAGCGCTTCGCGATGAGCAGCGGGACAGCCGAGCCTCATACCCGTTACCGAGCATCGGCTGTGAGTTGGTGCTGGCTGAAGTCTATGACCGGATCGACTTCGCGGTTGTTGGCTGAGCTGACTCTCACCTCAGGGCTCAGAATAGCCAAATCGCTATGCCTTGTAGCCCAACCGCCATCAAGACAGTTATCTTGAATATGAATCGCAACACTGGCCGCTGCCATAGATCCTTCAGCCAGTAGAGATAAGCCGCGAACCACAGCGGCGCCGAGGCAGTCCGTGCAGCCGCGAGGCCGCTCCACAGCCGCCCTAGGCGCGACCGCGCGCCGCCAGCCAAAGCCCTCGCAACCCAGCGGGCGCAAAGGCCAGGCTCAGTGCGATCAAGGGCGCGGAAAGGATACCCCAGTAGTCGTTATCGGGTCGCCCGGCAATCATGAAGGCCAGCGTGTAGAGCGCGACCGTCAACCTCAACCGGTTGCCCAGCGGATGCCGCCAAGCGCCCGCTCCAAGCAGCGCCAGCGGCAGTGCAATCACCGCCAGCCAAGGGCCGAGTATCAGCACAACGACATTCCATTGCGCGGTTTCCAGCACGAACCGCCAACCGCCGAACACCAGCCAGCCACTACTCGCCAGCGCATCCGGCCCGACATGCTCGGAGACTTCCCAAGCATGGACGACAAGATAAAGCATAAAGGCCAGGATCGCCGCGCCCCAGGCGAGCGTTTCGCGGCGCTGTCCCTCAAGCAACGCACAAAATCCCATCACCGCCACGAATGCCAAGGCATGCTCGCGAAAAGCCAGCGCCGCGAACCCGCTCAGCACCGCTAGCGGCCATGCGGAGTGGCGCAACGCCAAGGACAACGCGATCAAAACCCCGGCCCAGGTCTCGTGCAGATACAGCGAAGGTGCCGGCATGGGCAAGGCCATGGTCACGCCCGTGCCGAGCAACAAGCCAGCTGCGAGCACTGTCCAACGCTGAAAGCCGGCACGAATCAACACCCAGAGCCAGAGCAGCACCGTGATCACCGCCAGCGCTTGCAGCAGCTTGCCCGCCCACTGCTCTCCCAGCGTCGCGATCACCGTTGCGGTCGTTGGCAAACGCCAAGTGACGAAGGGGGTGGTTGGATACCGACGCACGGGCTGTTCGGCGCCCGTCGCCGAATAGAAAGAGTCCCCGGTTTGCATCCGTTCAACCACCGCGCGGTAGAGCGCAACATCGCCGCGATCGGCCTCGAGCATTTGGCCGCCATCATCGCTTTCCGCCACCGAGGGAACATCGATGACAAAGCCATAGGCAATCGCCAATAGCAGGGTTAGTAGCACCGCTCGCGCAAGACGCGATGGCCAGGAGGCATAGCGAATTGCTAGATTCGACTTGGTTCGTTGCTGATGGCTTAAAACAGCCAAACCGCCACGCCCTGTATTCCGATTGCAAGCACCACCGCCTTAGGCCAAAGTCGGTGCAAGATCGAGCTGGAGTCTTTCAGCCAATAGCGATAAGCCGCAAACCACAGTGGCGCCGAAGCAGTAAGAGCCTCTAGCGGATAACGATAGGGAATAAAATCAGGCAAGTAGCGATTCATTTTGTATTGTAATAAAAGATAGATTAAGCCGCCGACCGAAGCCCCACGTACCCAAGGATCACTGTTTTGCCATGCCGCACGCAAACCAGGTAGAAGAACGACCAAAAAAGGAGACCATATCAGAAAGCCCACGCGAGGATCAAGCAATCCACCTATGATATTAAAAAATAAAACCTGCCAATCAAACGAGACAAGTCTATCCTGAAAAGAATTACCATACCCCCCTGATATAGAAAAGCCATCAAATATTAACGCATTATAAAAAAGAAGCAAACAGAGACCTAAAGCCGACCCAAAACCAATGCCGACAATCGGACGAACCGAACGTTTCGAGATACCGCAGGCGATACCAAGACACGCTGGAATAAATGCTGTATGGGGTCTTGTCAACAGAGCTGCACCAAAGGAAAACCCCGAAGCCCAATAATTCTTTCGACTGCTGAAAAAAACGCCTAAAGCAATCCAAAACATTGCTGGCCCATGCTGCCAAAGCGCATCCGAAGCAACTGACCATGCACTTGTTCCGAGGCCAGCGATCCAAGCACCACTCCAAGCTTCTTGCGGCTGACCTTGGATACGAAATATCAAACCAAGGATCGCAATAGCAGCTGCGACTGAAAGCACTGCTGTTAGTGTTGCAGGCCACAAAGGAGGCAAGAGTAAAGAAACGCCTTCAATTTCAGGCCAAGAAGGATTCTTCAAATTGAATTCTTGCAATTCTCCTTGTGCTATTATATATGCTGGAAAGGCTAATAAAGCGGCGCCTGGAGGATACTGAGACACTGTCCCTTTAGGTGCTTTTACATAGTAACCAAAAGGCCCATGAAAGGGCTGCTTAGTCAAATGCTCATAACCAGAAAGATAAACAGTCCCCCTGTTCCCTATATGCCAAGCCGTGACTGTATTTGTCAAGGCATCCCCGTTGACCGGCAATTGCCAACTTGCTGTTAGTCCGTAAATAATTATTAGCGGAAAAAAAATCGAAAGAAAAAATCGCAGGGATGAAGCCTTGGAAACCCAAGCTAGCAGGTTAAATCGCTTTTCCAGCGGTAGTTTACGACGCATGGTGGACATTACGCTCTGCTTCGTGGCGAATGTCGCTATACTGTTCGCCTTGCAAGTAAGTATCGACATCTTCCACGAGCGTAAACTCGAATAGCCAGAGCGCAGCAGACATTGACTCTAACCCCAGCCCTTTTAAGGTGCATAAAAACAACATTTAAGATCAGCCGGTTACGATATCAGAGTGGATCTTACAGCCATCGAATCCAGCGATCTCCTACAAGCACTTCGAAGAAAAATCAGGGGCTTGCAGCTGGACACATTTCGCCACCTTAAAAGGGCTGACTCTAACCCCTATCCTCAATCATCCGACGAAAAGCCAGCACCGCATCGTACTGGTCCGGAATCGCAAGACAGCGATCAATGACTTCAGCATCAAGGCCGGGCAACAATTGACTGCTTGCCGCCACGGCGTATCCCTCAGCGGTCAAGACATGGATCTGCAGATGGCCATCACGACAGATCCATACCTCCGCGATGCCCTTGGCCCGATACAGAGGGAGTTTGCTCAGTGCATCGCTGGTGATCACCACCTCGATCACCAGGTCGGGTACGGGTTTGTCCTGCCCGAAGCAGTAGGACTCATCCGGCTCTCCAGCGGCAAACGCTGGCTGCTCCAGCGTAAATCCACCGCGTCCGTAGTAGCGCTGGCCTTTGCGCTGACAGTAGGCTTCGACAAAGTAACCGAGCGTTGTCTTATGGCGCTCATGGCGCTCGCCAACCGGCGACATGATTTCGAGCACTCCGTCGACATAGGTCAGGCGCACGGACTTGTTGTCTGGAAACAGGGCCGAGAGCTGCTGGTAGCGCTCCCAAGAACAGGGCTTGATCAGCACGCGACGCTCGTCGGCTTCGAAACGCGGAGGAACGGACCGGTCTAGCAGGGCCTGTGCTTGCGGCATGGAACACCTGTGACTTGCTCAGATATTGGCTTTTGGAGGCCGAGCCTCGCAGCCTTAGCGGTAAGGCGGCTATTCTAGCAGCCCGCTACCAATCCCCTGGCAAATTCTCAGTGCTTCGAGCCTCCATGTCTTCCATATCTGCCGCCTCGACCCGCCTTCACCGCATCCTCCTGCTGATCCTAGCCGTCCTGGTCTTCGCCCTCTGCCTCTGGCGCGCCGGGGCGGCGCCGATCATCGAGGGGCTACCGTTCAAGGATTCCGACGACATCATGCGGATGTTGCAGGTGCAGCGCTGGCTGGAGACCAGCGCTTGGTACGATCTGCATCAGCCCCGGCTGAATCCGCCCGCCGGGGTCGACATGCACTGGTCGCGGTTGCCGGATCTACCGCTGGCTGCGGTCATCAGGTTGAGCGAACCGCTGCTCGGCGCCGAGCGTGCCGCATTGCTTGCGGCCCATCTGGTGCCGGCGCTGCTCGGGGTCGCCTTCTTTGCCGCTTTCGTCTGGGCCGCGCGGCCGTTTACCGGACGCAAGGAGCTGCTGTTTGCTGGGCTGGTCGCGATCGCGCTCAATATACCGCTGGCGGATTTCGCCGCCGGGCGTGTCGATCATCATGGCTGGCAACTGCTGTTGGCAACGCTCAGCGCCGGCGCCTTGCTGCGCATCCTCGCTCTGCTCGATGCGCGGCTTGGCACGCGGCTCGGTAGGCAACCGGACGCGCAAACGGGCACACATCAGGACATGCACCAGGACATGCAATCGGGTGCGCAATCGACCCATCGACTGGCCCAGCGCACGCCAGCGCCCTGGTTGGCACCGCTGGCCGGGGTCGCCGGCGCGCTCGGGCTCTGGATCGGCGCCGAGGCGATCCCGCCAGTCGCCTTCGGTGCCGCCCTGCTCGGCCTTGGCTGGCTGCGGCATGGACGCCGTGGTGCCGAACAGCTGGCGCGCTATGGGCTGGCGCTCACCGCGACCACACTCGCGCTCATCCCGCTGGCGCTGGCGCCGGGGGCGCGCGACTCAACCGCCTGCGATGCCTTCTCCTGGGTCAGCGTCGCGCTGGCGGCGGCGGTGGCCTTGTTCGGCCTCGGCGCACTCGCCGTCGAACACTGGCTGGCGCGCAGCAGACACAGATTCAAACACCTCGGCCTCATGCAGACACGGCTGCTCCTCGCCGTCCCCCTCGCCCTGCTCCTGCTCGGCCTGCTCTACGCGCTGATCCCGCATTGCGCCAGCGGACCCTATGCCGGTCTCGCCGAGCCGTCGGCGCAACTGGTCGCGCGCGTCAGCGAGGCGCAGCCGCTGCTGAAGGCACTCCGGGAACGACCCGCCACCGCCAGCTCGTTCATCGTCCTGCCGCTGCTGGCGCTGCTACTGAGCGCCTGGCGCAGTCGGGTCGGCCCGCGTCGCACCCGCACGCGCTGGCTCGGGCTCACGCTGTTGATTGCCGGCGGACTGCTGCTGATGGGCTGGCAACTGCGCGGTGCCGCGCTCGCCAACCTCTATGCCGGGCTGGCGCTGACCTGGTGGGCAGCGGCGGTGGGCGCGCGCATCGGCGAGACGCGGCGCCTGCTGCCGCGCCTGCTGCGCCGGGCCGGGCCGGCGGTGGTGGTCGCACTGCTGCCGCTCGCCGTCACGCTGACGGTGACCAGGATCAGCGACTCATCCGCCGACAGCGCCGACAGCGCGGCGCTGACCAAGGCCGGCGGCTCCGGCGGTGAGGCTGACGCAAACGGCGAGACGGGCCCAAGCGCCGATGAAACCTGCGACCTGCGCGCCATCGCCGAGCAACTGAATCAGCCGCCGTGGCAAACACAAGCGCCCCTGCTGATCGCCGCGCCGGTCAACCTGGGCGCGCCGCTCCTCTGGCTGACCCCGCATCAGGTCTTGGCCGCGCCCTATCACCGCAACGACAGCGGCATCGAGGCCGGCACACAGATCTTCTTTCGCGACGCCGAGACGGCCCGAAAGGTCATCGAGCGGCGCGGCGTCGACCTGCTACTGGTCTGCCCGCACGACCCGGTCGCCACCCATGAACGGCGCGACGGCATCACTCTGTTCTACGACCAACTGCGCGCCGGCGAGACCCCGGATTGGCTGGTCGAGATCCCGCATGCAGGCACTGCGCGGCTGCTGCATGAGGGTCTCGACGCAGCAGCCCTCCTTGAGGACCAAAAACAACAGCTCAATCTCCCAGCGCGCACGGTACCCATCGATCAACTCGGCGGCCTGCTCGGCCATGGCCCGGCCGCAGTCCGCCCTGCAAGACATTGTCCAGACCAGGGATGCCAGAGGGGATCAACGTAGTCGACGTTGACATCGATAGCGCTCCTTGATGGGGTGAGCCAGCGTCGCTCCGCCGGGTCGCCATGATATGTTCAGCCTGATCGGCAACCACCGTGCAGATCGCGGTCTGGTCCGATCTATGCTTCACTTGCTCAAGCAGCATCGCGGCAGCGTCGCAGCTCTCAGGCGCAGCCGATGACTGCCAGAACCAGACTCGGAGGAGGAACCCTATGGTCGAGATCGGATCGGTGGCTAGACTGTGGCTGTTTACGGCGGTTCTGTCGCTGCCTCTGGGCGCGGCGGTCGCTGCGGATGCGCCTTGGGGAAAAGCGAGTCCCAGCGATGCAAGCTATGCGCCGCAGAAGGTGGTCTACGACATTGCGGTCGCCGAGCGCACGGCACTCGAGGGCGTCCTCGACCGCGTCAGCTATCTGAACACTCTGTACGGCGCCGACCCGTTTCGCGCCTCGATCGTGGTCGTGCTGCACGGCGGCGAAATCCCGTTCTTTGCAATCGCCAACCTGGGCGACAACGAGGAGCTGATGCGACGGGCGCAGAGCCTCACCCTGGCTGGACCGATCGAGTTCCGGATGTGCACGCAGGCCGCGCAGGCGCACGGGTTCGAGCCCGACGATATTCACGGCTTCGTGAAGATGGTGCCAATGGCCGACGCCGAACTGATCGAGCTGCAGCGGGAGGAAGGTTATGCGTACATGCGTTGATGCGATGCGGATCATTGCCTTCGCGCTCGGCACCGCCGGCGCTGCCGGTCCGCTGATCGCGGCCGAGCCGGTGGAAACGCCCTACGGCCCGGTGAGCCTGCCGTTCGAGCTGCGGCAGGTCCCTGACAGCCCGGTCTACTACGTCGTCGGGCACTCGGGTGTACCGGACGCCGTCAACGAAGGCCACACCTCGAATGCCGGATTTGTAGTCACGAACGAAGGCGTGGTGGTGTTTGACGCACTCGGGACGCCGGCGCTTGGCTATCGGCTGCTGCAGCGAATCCGGGAGGTGACTGACCAGCCTGTCGTGCGCATCGTCATCAGCCATTACCACGCGGACCACATCTACGGGCTCCAGGCCTTCGAGGAGCACGGCAGCGACCCCGAGGTCTGGGCGCAAACGAATGCGCTCGACTACATCGGCGGCACCCGTGCGAGCCAAGGCGAGGCCGCCCAGCAGCGGCTCACACAGCGCCGTGAGGCGCTGTTCCCCTGGGTGGACGAGGACACCTATATCGTTCCGCCCGACGTCGTGTTCGAGCGGGCGGTTCGCTTCCAACGAGGCGGGATCAACTTCGAGGTCAGGCACATGGGCCCGGCCCACGCGCCCGGCGACTCGGCGATGACCGTCGAGGACTATGGCGTGGTGTTCAGCGGTGACGTGATCTACTCCGGCCGCATCCCGTTCCTCGACAGTCCGGAGACCGATATCGAGCAATGGCTGAACGGCCTCGACGCCATTGCTGCGATGGACGACGAGATCCGCACCATTATTCCTGGTCACGGTGCCGCCTCCGACCAACCGCAACAGGCGGTGGCATTCACCCGAGGCTACATTGCCGATCTCAAGGACCAGATGTCTGCGGCTGTGGAGGACTTTGTGCCCTTCGAGCAGGCCTACGCCGACGCGGATTGGTCCAAATACGCGAACATGCCCGCGTTCGACGCCAGTCACCGCAGCAACGCCTATCGCGTCTACCTGGAACAGGAGTCCAGGTCGCTGCAGTGACGGCCGAGGGAATCCCTGCTCGCGCAGCCGCGCGCTCGCCTCCAGGGCGGTGTGGACCGTGCGCATCTCGTGGAAGAACAAGGCCGCGTCACCAGATCGGCGCAGGACAGCGACGAGGTCGCGTGGCCAGAACTGGCGCGGCTGGTCATGCGCAGCACTGCGGCACGCAGACGGTTCGCCTCGCCGACCAGCGGCGTGGCGCGCTCGTTCTCTTGGGTGCATTCCGCATGACATCCAGCCGTCAGACCCGCCGCAAACCCTCCCCCCTGCCTGACCTGGCCGCAACCACCTCCCACAACGATTGCTTATATCCACCATTGACAGGTGGTTTTGCCCCACGACCGATCAGCCGCCAGATGAGACGACAGGACGGTCGGCCATGCTGGCTAGGACGTCTCGCAATTGCCGGCCGCTGACTTTCCGACGCTGGCCCGGTAATTGCTCGCTTGCTTAGCAAGTTCCGCTAAACGGAGATCCCTCAAGTGGAAGACTTCACACCGGTCCTGTCGACCATCGGCGGGGTGCTCATCGGTTTCGCCGCCATCGCACTGCTGTACTTCAACGGCCGCATCTGCGGCATCAGCGGCATCATGGGCGGCGTGCTCAGGCCGCAAAAGGACGACACCCTCTGGCGGGCAATCTTTCTGGCTGGGCTCATCACCGGGGCAACCCTGATTCTGCTGCTGCACCCGGCCGCGATGGATCTGCGCTTCGACGTCTCCGATTCCACCATCATCCTCGGTGGCTTTCTGGTCGGCATCGGCACGCGCATCGGCACCGGCTGCACCAGCGGGCATGGCGTCTGCGGAGTGGGTCGGCTAGCACCAAGATCGCTGGTGGCGAGCACGGTCTTCATCGGCTTCGCGATCACGACCGCTACGCTGGTGCGACATGTCTGGGAGGGATTCTGATGCTCGGCTATCTCGCGGTCTTCCTCTCCGGCACCCTGTTCGCAATCGGCCTCGGCGTATCGGGCATGACGCTGCCGCAAAAGGTCATCGGCTTCCTCGATCTCGGCGGCGACTGGGATCCGAGCCTTATCCTCGTCATGGCCGGCTCTGCGGGCGTCTACCTGCTCTGCTACCGGTGGATCCAGCGGCTCTCGAGCCCGCTCTTCGATACCAAGTTCCACATCCCGACCCGCACCGACATCGATCAACGGCTTCTTCTCGGCGCCGGCCTGTTCGGCATCGGTTGGGGGCTGGTCGGCCTGTGCCCCGGCCCGGCCATGACCGCGCTGGTCAGCGGCCATCCCGAGGCGCTGATCTTCTTCACCGCCATGGTGACCGGGATGTATGCCCATCGCACGGTGGATCTGCTCGCCGAGATCCGGACACCCACGGGGGCCATAAGCGATGGATGACCGGCGCCCGTTGCTGCCGCGCAGTGCCGTCCCCGAGGAGCGCCGCTCCGGCGCGTGCCACCAGGTCCAGAGCCTGCGGCTCGGCCCGATGCAGAACCTGGTCCATGTCATCGCTGATCGCGAGAGCGGCCGCGCTGCGGTCGTCGACCCCGGATGGGATGCGGAGCCGATCATGCAGGTGCTTTGCGAGGCCGAGCTATGTCTGACCGACATCCTGATCACTCATGGCCATGACGACCATGTTAACGGCCTAGGGGCGCTACTCGGCCGTGCGACGATGCCTGGCTACCAGCCCTTGATTCACGTGCTGGCAGAGGAGGCCGATGCAACATCGTCGAGATGACGGTCTCCGGCTCCTTAACGGCGCAGGAGTTCGACGATGCCCTCGCCGCCTTCGAGCGCTCCATCGAGCGCCATGGCCGCATCCGCGTGCTGGAGAACATCGGCGAGCTGGATACGCCACCGATCCCATGGAACAAGCTTTGGGACGACGTGAAATTCGGCTTCGAGCACCTGAGCGACATCACCCATGTCGCCGTGGTCGCCGATCAGGGTTGGATTGGCGCCTATGTCAACATGCTGAACCCGCTGCTAAAGGCCGAGATCAAGCACTTCAAACGTCCCGAGCTGGAGGTTGCTCGGACCTGGCTGGCCCAAGCTCGCCCTTGATGCGAATCTGGTGCGGGCGTTCCAGCACCGCGTCGGTACGAAACCGCCAGACAAAGGCGTGGACGCCTACGGCCTGCTCCACAGAGCGGCGGTTCTCTTGCTCCCACAGGATGCGCGCCTCCTTCCAACCCGGGACGAATTCCGGGTAGCGTTCGATGTCCGCCACGAGATCAAAGACAGCCGGACGCGGGTGGCACAGGGTCTCTCGGACAGTAAAGCTTGGCATGATGTTGGCCTCGCCCGGTGCAGTGGAGCAAGTGCAGTAGAGTGACAGACTTAGACCGCTTGCCGTTCCATGTCCGCCGCGTACTCGCCGATGCTCGCGAGCGAGTTGAGCTTGGCCCGCTGCAGCAAGGCCTGGCTGGCCTGCTCGGCCTTCGCGGCATCGCCCCGCCAGGTCTCGAGCACCTGGTTCTGCAGTGCCCGTGCATACGAGAAGGTCAGATGCCAAGGCAGCGATCGCTTGGTGGCCATCTGATTCATCGCGTTGAGGTGCTGGGTCGCTTGCTCGTCGCCCTGGCCACCGGACAGGAAGGCGATGCCGGGCACCGCAGCTGGTACTGTCTGCTGCAGGCAGCGCAAGGTCTCTTCGGCGACCTGCTGGACGCCCGCACGCTGCGGACAATCGGTCCCGGAGATGACCATGCTCGGCTTCAGGATCATGCCCTCGAACTGGACGCCTTGCCGGTAGAGCTGCTCGAACACCTGGCGCTGGGTCTCGACCGTGACCTCGTAGCTGGTCTCAATGGTATGAGCGCCGGTGATCAGCACCTCCGGTTCAACGATCGGCACCAATCCGGCCTCCTGGCACAAGGCCGCATAGCGCGCCAGCGCATGGGCATTGGCCTCGACGCAAGCGCGGCTCGGCTTGCCCTCGTCGATGGTGATCACGGCGCGCCACTTACAGAACTTCGCGCCGAATCCAACGTACTCCTCCAGGCGCTCGCGCAGCCCGTCCAAGCCTTCGGTCACCTTCTCGCCGGCGTTCAGTGCGAGCTCCTTGGCGCCGGTATCGACCTTGATCCCGGCCATGATGCCTTGGCGTTGCATCAGGGACCGAAACGGCTCGCCGTCGGTCGTCGACTGACGGATGGTCTCGTCGTAGAGGATGGCGCCGCTGATGTACTCGCCGAGTCCGGGGGTGCCAAGCAGGAGCGTGCGGTAGGCGATCCGGTTGTCCTCGCTGTTGTCGACGCCAACCGCCTTTAGCCGCTTGCCGACGGTGGGCGTGCTCTCGTCCATGGCCAGGATGCCCTGACCGGGCTTGACCATCGCTTCAGCGGTCTGACGTAGGGCGTTCAAAGTCATCGTTGAACCTCCGAAGGGGTTTGCGAGAAATGAAATCGAGAGCCTGCAAGTTCCCGACCACAACGACCCTGAGGAAGCGGACCGGGAATTCAACCGCAGAAGGTCTCAAGCGGCTGCTTGCCGGCAAGGCGATAGGCTGTGCCGAGACGGTCCAAGCCTGCGGGGGTGATGGGGCCTGGTGGTTTTGGCCCGGCTGCCGGTGCCAATGCCCCGGCCGGAAGCTTGATATCCTTGATGAGCTGATAGAAGCCGCGCGAGGGCTTCGGTGCCTTGGAGAGCTTGAGCCGATCCTTCGCCGAGGAGACCATCGAGGTCGCCTTCAAGGTCATCCGCGATCAGTTCATCTTCACCAATGCGCGGTTGCTGCTGATCGACAAGCAGGGGCTAATGGGTAAGAAGGTCGAGTACCTGTCGATCCCCTATAAGGCGATCACCCGCTTCTCGGTCGAGACTGCCGGGCATTTCGATCTGGATGCCGAATTGAAGGTCTGGGCCTCGGGGGCCAGCGAGCTGGTCTCTGCTTGCTCTTGCTCGGCCTGCTCGGCAACGATAATCGCACGAAGTTCATCAAGCGCGCTGTTGACCACACTCGACGCTGGCTCAGAATCAAGGTCTCGTTGACTGGTCTTCCCAATCGAACTGCGGCAGTTGCTCAAAGGCCCTGCGCAGACCCGCATTCCAGCTCTGAGAAACCTGGGCGAGCAGCGGCGAGTCCTGTGGCAGCTTGAGCCGATAACTCAGCGCAAGGCTATCCCGAGGATAGAGCGCGATCTCGAACGGCGGGCCAACCGTGACGTTGGAGCGGGAGGTGCCTTCGAGTGAGACCAGGCAAAGCCGCGCGGCATCCTCTAGTGACAGCTCTGGTCGGGCAATGCGGTCTAAAGCGGGCTTGCCGTACTTGTTCTCACCGATCTGCAGATAGGGGGTCTCGGGCGAGGCGGCAAAGTAGTTGCCCTGAGGGTAGATCAGGAACAGCCCCGGCGGCTGCCCGGCGATCTGCCCCCCCAGGATCAGCGTCGTCTCAGCGCTGACACCATGGGCGGCAAGCGCTGGGCCGCGGTCGCACTGCACCGCGAGGTTGACCTTACCCACATAGTCGGCGGCCTCGAACAGATAATTGGCCGACATCAGATTGAGCCCAGACGGCGGCTGATCGAGATCGCGGCGGATAAGGTTCAACACCTCCTGGGTCGAGGCCAGGTTGCCGGCGGAGAGCAAAACAAACAGTCGGTCTGGAGCCGGCTGGAACACATGCAGTTTGCTCACACTGGTCACATAATCGACGCCCGCGTTGGTGCGCGAGTCGGAGGCCAGCACCAAGCCGGCGTTGACGGCGAGTCCGAGGCAGTAGGTCATGTTGGTGCAATCTCAATCGTCGAAGGTGCCATCAGCGGTAGTTTAGGCCATTCGGACTTCCGCTCGACGTCAAGCGTCGGCGGATGATCTATGATCGTCATCCCGTGGCAGTCGCGATGATCGCTCCAGTCTCCCGTCAGTGCATGGTCTCGATAGCGATCTGGCGGCACTTCGTCGCAAAGCGGCACCTGATTAGCAAGCTTCTTCAGCCAAGCCCCTTTTCCGCCGAGGAAAGGC